>NZ_CCBH010000133.1:0-62358 GCF_001368935.1 Novosphingobium sp. KN65.2 | reverse complement strand
CCGGAAGCTAACTGCCCGCTCGTGGAAGCACATTCGGACGGTCGCCACTTCGCCTGGCCCCCGTTTTCGGAAGCGACGACCGTCCGCCCCTCGGGGCTATGCCCAGATCAGGCCCATATCGGCCGCGCTCAGGCTGAGCTGGTCGAGGCCTTCCCCCTTGATCCGGGCAATCTCCGTCACGCTGCCGTCGACGTGCATCTCGAGGTAGGTGCTCGTGCCGTAGGTGGCGAATTCGAAGGTCGCATCGCTACTGGCGCCAAGGCCGGTCACCATGATCCGGTCGCCCTCGGCGGCATTGAAGTCGTAGATCACGTCGAGCCCGTCGAGATCGGCCATGTTGAATACGAAGATATCCGCACCGGCATCGCCATATAGACGGTCGCTGCCACTGCCGCCTTCGATCCAGTCGTCGCCGTCACCGCCCCTGAGCAGGTCATTGCCGGCGCCGCCCATCAGCTTGTCGATGCCAATGTCGCCATAGAGCTTGTCCATGCCGTCACCGCCCTGGAGCAGGTCGCTACCCGCGCCGCCTGCCAACTTGTCGTTGCCCTGGCCGCCCCGCAGTGCATCGTCGCCGCCCCGACCGAGCAGGACATCGTCGCCGGCAAGCCCTTCGATCAGGTCGGCCACCTTGGTTCCGACGATCTTTTCGCCGAGCTCGGTTCCGATCATATGCTTGTCATAGCTGCGGGTGGCTTCGTTGAAGGCCCATGGCGATCCTGTCGAGGGAACATCGTCGGTGCCGTTTTCGGCATCGCTTCCACTGTCCGTCGCAGGCTGGTCCGTTTCGTCGGTCGCCGGGGCCTCCCCGGGCACGGACCCGTTGGCAAGCCTGCCAAGGATCTGGGCAAGGGTGTACTGGCCATCGGCAAAGACGAAAGTCTCGACATCGCAGACCGTCGAAACGTCTCCGGCGCGCACCGAGATCCCCAGTTCGCCGTCCTGTGTGGCATAGCCGGTGAGGGCCGTGATGCTGCAATCGAGGATCAGCGTGTCGTGGCCTTGGCCGCCATCGATATGGTCATTGCCGATGCTGAAGTAGATGACGTCGTCGCCGCGTCCTGCGTCCAGCACGTTTGCCAACTTGCTGCCGATCAGCACGTCGTTGCCGTCACCACCGCAGGCGTTCTCTATCGCGTTGGCGTCGAGGGCGAGTGACACGCCGGCAATCACGCTGTGGCTCGCTGCGCTCAGATCGATCACGGAGTTTCCGGTCACCGCCGAGGCATTCAGGGTGTCGTTGCCCCCATCGGTGTCGTGCAGGACCTTGCGCGCGGCTAGGTCAGCGCCGGAGTAGAGCGAGCCGAATTCGTCGGTGTAGATATAGACATCATCGGCAAGGTTCTGGCCATTGCCCGAGACTGTCAGGGTAACGCCCTGCAATTCGCCGGTGAGCGGGCTGCCATTCTTGTCGGTGGCATCGGGATTGCGGTTGTAGATATCGACAGTCCAGGTCCCGGCTGACTGCTCTCCCATCGAGGCGACGGAATCGAGCGTGAAATTGCGCAGGTTACCGATCCGGTCGTCGTAGGGCATGTCATAGACGAGGCGTACTTGCGTGCCGTCAGGAGAGGTCAGGTAAACGTCCAGATCACCGGTATTGAGCCAGCGCAGGTCCATCGCCAGTTCTACGTGTTCAATGTCGATCTCCTCGCCAACCGCGATGGCGACCGAGATATGGTCGCACGTTCCGGCGACGAGGTGCTCGGACAGTTCGACGCTTTCGGAAATACGGGCGAGGTTGGCGAAGGTCTGCTGGCTCGTCCACGTTTCGGCAAGGCGCACCGCATCATGGACGTTGAGGAAGCCGTAGCCGAAGGCATCGCTGAAGTGCAGGCCGCCGCCGTTGAAGTCGGTTGCCCCATTGGTCCGCCAGCCGTCGTCCCAATTGGCAGAATCGGCCAGGCCTTCGCGGTGCGCGGAGTAGGCGAGGATTTGCTGGACGTCGCGATAGCCCAGCTCCGGATTGGCCTCCAGCATCAGCCCGATTGCGGCCGATACCGCCGGGGCCGCGAAGGAGGTGCCGTTAACCGTGTCGAACCGGTCCTTGAGGTCGGTGGTATAGACGTCCCGCCCGGCAGCCGAGATCAGGACATTGGCGCCCAGGCTGGTGAAGGATGACGGCGATCCGTCCGGATCGACCGCGCCGACTGCGATCGTGTAGGGCGAGTTCTGGAAATTGTGGTAGTTCGACGTGCCGGAGGTGCCGGCATTGCCTGCCGCGAAGACGACCGATGTGCCAAGTCCCGCGCGGCCTTGGGATACGAGTTCCTCCAGCGCATCCCGATACTGTGAGTTCTTGGCGAAGTTGTCGGCCAGGTTCGATACGAAGCTCCAGCTGTTGTTGACCACATCAAGGCCAGTGGAGGCCTTGAGCGCGGAGACGATCTGTTCGGTGACGGCACTGGAACCGTAGTCGATGCCAAGGCCGATCAGGGTTGCGCCTGAGGCGATGCCGACGATCCCGAAGCCATTGTTGGCTTCGGCGGAAATGATACCCGCGACCGATGTACCGTGAAACAGGGGGAGGTCGTTCGGGTCGATGACGGGGGCGTCGGTGTCGAGCGCGAAGTTGTAATCGTGCGCAATGTCATAGGCCTTTTTCAGCTCGGTGTTCGTATAATCGATCTGGGAATCGATGACGCCGATCTTCACGCCGGTGCCGACGTAGTCCTTCCAGACCGAATAGACGTCGATGCTGAGCGAGGAGAGCGAGGATCCGTCAAGGTACCATTGCTTGTTCTCGCGGGTGTCATTGTAATACTGCCCGGCAGGCGCAAGGCTGCCGGATGCCTTCACGGCATGGAAAATCTGCGACATGTGCGACCCTCTGTTTCTTCTTCACTCGCAGAATGGCGATTGTGACGAGCGCCCCTGTTTCTGCGAAAGTGCAGGTCGGATATCGGTCGCGTATTGAATGGAGTCTGTATTTGTGTGGTAAACGGTTCTCGGTCTATTTCGGATATATTCATGATCGCGAAGTATATATCCGGCTAGGTGTCGTTTCTAAGTATATTCACGGTTCTTGCAGAAGTTCTGTTGTGAGTTCCGTAAGGTGGGGCGCAGTAGGGAGCATGCGGTGCAATCGCGTCCGGATCCGCTGGAGAGCGTTCGACCGGCATATTCCTCGGGATCTTTCCATAGTGGTGCGGAAAGGCGGATTTCGCACGCATGGAAGAAATCGATGGCGAAATGTGAGGTTCAGGCCGGTCCGGTGGCGTGCCGCGCGTTTGCGCTAGAGATAAGCAGGCGCGAATCGTGGTAACGCGGGAAGGATGATCTCGGGGGGCTGGATCAGTTTGACAGGGCGACGGCCGCGCTCGGGCATTTGTCCGGGTCAAGCAGGCGGATGCGATAGGCAACCGGCCCGGTTTTTACTCCGGCAGGAACGGCGAGGGCCACGGATAGGCTGTCGCCCCGATCCACCCTTATCGCTCGTTCGATGGTGATCTGCGACCTGCCGGACCTATGCGTGAGCTGGCGGTCATTGTGGTCCATCGAGACGCGGAATTCCGGGCCGCTCTCCTGAGCGGGGGTAAAGCTGGCGCGGATCACGAGGTGACCGGCCTCTCGGACACGATAGCGATGGACGATCTCCGTAGCCCCGTCATAAGGAGCATCTGTCCTCGACTCCCGGCGCGTTCTACCCGCCCATGCGATGGTATCGGCAGTTAGCCGCAAGCCGGGCAGGTCTTGCCGTCCAAGGTAGGGCGTCCAGGGGACACCGCGCCGCTGTTGCCCGGGCATGGTTTCCAGCGCGAACCTATCTTGCCCAAGTTTGATGAAGCGCTCGAAACCGTCCTCTTCCTGCAGATCGGCGGTATCGGCCGAAGCGGGGTAGTTGAACTGGTAAAAGCTGTCTGCAATCAGCGGATTGCAGCCGATGCGCACGTTGGTGCCAAGGGCGAGAGGTTTGCTGCCGACGAGCACGATTGCGCGATCAGCCGCCATTTGCAGCCTATCGACGGGAAGCGGAGATCCGGTTGCATCGAAGGCGCGAACGATGCTGCCATCGGCCATGACCGGGCGGGACGCACCCCACATCACCCAGGTCATGGGTCCGAAGGCATGGATCATGGTGAAGAAATTCGGGCTGATATCGGCTGCGGCATGGCGCGCCAATCTGTTTTGCACGAAGCGGAAGGCGCGACCGGCCCCGGTCAGGCTCTGGTCGCGATTCAGCAGTGGAACATGGCCATCGCCCCGCTCATTGAGTGGATACCAGTCCATCTCCTTCACGCCCGCCGAAGACAGGGTCGCATAGGCCCGGACCAGATCGTCGGCGGCGCGGGCCGGATCGCGGCTGGCGAATTCGGTGACGTATAGCGGCATGTGTCCCGCTCGCGCACTTCTGCGCAGCACCGCGATCTGCCGTTGGAGTTGATCGATGGCCGTCGTGTAGGGATGAACCGCAAGCCCCTCGATGACCGCCGGAGAGTCCTCCTCCAACAGGGGCCAGAGATAGCCCGCAGGCAGCGAATGGGTTGCGCCGCCCAGCACTTTTACTTGGGGGCGAACGGCCTTGGCATGCCGCGCAGCGCTGCGAACCATGGCAAGGTGATAGCGGCGACGCTGCTCAAGCCCACCCTTGGCAACAGGGCCGCTCACGAAATTGCCGCCGTTGAATTCGTTGCCGATCTCTAGCTGGTCTACGGTAGGAAACCGGGCAATCAGGGCGGCGGCGAAACGCCCGAAGGCTTCCAGCGCTTCAGCCGAGTGCGGTGTCTTGCCGGCATCGTAAAGCGGATTGCCCCAGTTGAGGGTCAAGGTCAGATGCGCGCCGGCCTGGCCGATCTGCGCCATATAAGCGGTGCGCGGCGTTTCGAAATCGTAACGGCCTCGTTCGCGCTCAACCTCGCTCCAGCGTATGCCGTCCCGGAAACGGCGCATCGGCAATTGTACGACGGACTGAAATGTCGCGAGGTTCCATCCTTGCGAGAAGTTCGATGCCGCCCCCAGCTCCATCGGAGGCCGATTGGTGTTGTGGACGACAGCCTTCGAGGACGCGGTGGGTCCCGTGTTCGTGTCCGCTGCCTGCACGGCAACGCAGGCGAGTGCGAGTAATGGAATGGCTGCCAGCCCTGCGAGCGGCGTCCTGCATCTTGTCAGGCAATTGGGCATGGGGGCTTCCGCTATCCGATTGCACGATTGATCTCGGCCAGCAGATCGGACACGCCCTGTCGCGTCTGGTCCGCGATCCGCGCGCGTTCGCCGGGTGCGATTCCCTGATCCATGGCCCTGATGAGTTGGTCGCCGGCATTGTTGCTGGAGGTCCTTACCGGCGTACAGAGCCAATCGCCGCGGTCCACCGAGCGTACGAACGATTCCAGCTTCGGATCCCAGCTCAGGGCCAGGAACGGTACACCGCAGGAATAGGCCGCAATGATCGCGTGCATGCGGAATGCGGCAATGCCGGCGCAGCTGGCGATCAGCCTTGTGAGTTCGGCAGGGGTGTCGATCACCGGAAAACTGACGCGCCCCAACTTGTCCAGCTGCATCAGGGGAGCATGCAGGCTGCGGGTATATTCGCGGTCCTCCGGGCTGCCGTTGGAGAATACCGCCAACCTGTATCCGCGAGCGAGCAGGCTGCGCGCCAGTGCGACATACCATTCGGTCAGTTCGGCTTCGCCGGGGGCATGGCTGGCGTGGTAGCGGACCGCCAGCGGGCTTGTCAGGTTGAGGCCGATCAGCGGTTCACTCCGTGCGAAGGGGTTCGGACGAATGTCATAGCGTGTGCTGGCAAGCAGTCCGGGGTCTCGCACGGTATCGGCGGGAAGGCTTGTGTCTTGGCCGATCAGGTCGTTCCAGATCAGGCGGGATCGCTCGTCGCGCACCCAGACTCTGCGGATGTTTCCCCGACGCACGGCGCTCTTCAGAAGGGTCAGGCCCTGGCGGCTCCATCCGGAGGATACGCCGCAGCCGTAGATGAACACTGGCAAGTCGCGCCATGCCGCAGCCGCAAGAGCGAGCGAAAGCTTCGTCGGGAAGTTCAGGTCGAGATCGGCAATCAGGTTGCCGCCGCCGATGACGGCACACTGCGCCCCTTCGAGTGATCGCAGGTAATGCGGCATCCAGAACCGTCGGCCCTGAATGGCCAGGGGCGCGCGAACGGCCAGCTTGCGCACTGGGTCGGGGAAGGTGCCCAGCACGCGCATTTTCAGGGCCCTGCCTTCCGCGCCTTCGCCATATGCTGTGCGCGCCGCCAGATCGACCGACCATGTATCGGCGTCGGCCCCGCCATCGATCAGGGCCTGCTCAAGGCATTCGGAGAGCAGTCCGTCGCCCAGGTTGGGGCTGAACTTCACGTTGAATAGCCGGATGCGCGGGCCGACCCGCGGCGAAGCATCGGCCTGCGTGCGAAGTTGTGTGAGGCCTTGCGCTATCATGCGGCCCACTCTCGGGCAGGCGAAGCAAGGCCGGCGACTTCAAGTTCTTCGAGGACGCGCCGAATGACTCCGCTGGAAGTCGGCAGGTATTCGAAGCGCCCTTGCCGCCCTGCCGTGACGACGCCCCTGGACGAGATCGCGGCGAGCAGTGACTGCACTCTTGGGCCCGTGCCGGGCGTATGCAGCGGATAGCAGTCCGCTACCCGCTCATGGCCTTCAAGCGACAGGCCACGGGCGAAGCCGAGAGCGGCGGCATGGCGGCGAAAGTCGTCGAAAATCGAGATCGGGTCATGCTGACCGCCAGGCGGAATGGTCGTCTCGACCGCGAGGTATTCCCTCTGGTTCTCGCCTTTATCGTATAGCCGGGAATATATCGTCGCGCGCTTCCACCGACCGTCGTTGTGGAAGTTGAAAAGAACATTTCCGGCTTCGGGCGCAATCCAACTGGCGGAGACGAACAGCGTTGTCATGTCCAGCGAAACGAGGCCGGATGCCCTGCCGAACAAGGCCCTGTGCAGTGTATCGATGGGGATTGTGCTGACCACGGCGTCGGCGAGGTGGCATGCCTTATCGCTCCTCAGCATGTAGGTCTTGCCGTCGAAGCGTATCGTCTGCAGGTCCTGACCCAGTTCGAAGAGAACGCCTTTGGCGACCAGTGCGGCGACGATCCGATCGAACAGCGCATCGAAGCCTTGCCGCGGGCGAATCCGCAAGGGCCGCCTTACCGGTTCCTGACCTTGAAAAGATCTGCGCAGCGACGCAATGCCGGTGCGCAGCAGGACATTCAGGCGCGTCGACTTTTCGATTTGCCCCATGCGGCGAAAGAAGAATTCTTCGTCGATCTGGTTCGGCGGTCGATGATGATAGCGCGCCATGTACGCCCTGAGGCCGGTCGCGTCGAAAAGGCGGCTGCCCAGCCGCTGCCGGGAAATGGCATCCAGCGTCCCGTCTCGTTTTACGCAAAGACGGGATAGCGCAAGGTCGAACGCCGCAGGGATTAGCTGCAAGCCGTGTTCCGAAACGATCTCCCGGACATCGAGCGGATAATGCAGAAGACGACCTGAGGGACTGACCCGGCGTTGAATGCGCCGCACCCTGGGACACAGTTCCTTGATGTCCGGTGCCAGCTCGAAAATCTTGGCATTGTCTTCATAGAAGATGCTGCCAACATCGAAGGTGTATTCGCCGATTTGGCGAGAGCGGTGAATCCCGCCGCAGGCATTGTGCCGATCGATCACGGTAACGCGAAATCCCGCGTTAGTCAGACGATCTGCCGCAGCGAGTCCGGCAATGCCGGCGCCGAGCACAACGACGGTTTCGGTGGCGTGCGAGGGTCTGGGATCAAGCATGCGCAGATCGCCTCGAATCGGGCCGTCCGCAATGCGGCAGTCGCGCTGAACGGGGTGTCATCTCAATAGGACCCACGCGCCAGCATGACGGTCGGCACCGTCTTGCAGATCAGCCATGTATCGAGCAGCAGGCCCTTGCGGGAGACATAGGCGACATCCAGGCTGACACGCTGCTGGTAGGATGTGTCGCTGCGGCCGCTTGTCTGCCACAGGCCGGTCAGTCCGGGGGGCACGAAACAGTAGTGTTCGAAATGGCGACCGTAGCGTTCGACTTCGGCTTCGACGATCGGCCGAGGTCCGACAATGCTCATTTCGCCGCGCAGAACATTGATAAGCTGGGGAAATTCGTCGAGGCTCAGTTTCCGGACGAGTGCGCCGATCCCGGTGACGCGCGGATCATTCCTCAATTTCCGGGTTGCGTTCCATTCCTGCCGGGCCGCCGCATTGCGCCGCAAGTGGGCTGCAAGGATCGCATCGCCATTGACCTTCATCGTTCGGAACTTGATGCAATCGAAATAGCGGCCCCTGAAGCCGATGCGCCGATGTCTGTAAAACAGAGGGCCCGGGTCGCTCACCAGCAGTACCGCCGAAAGTAGGACGAGAAAGGGCAAGGCAAACACGAGCAGTGCGACGGCCACGACGATATCGAACAATCTCCAGAGAATTGTTGCGAGGATCGATGACGGGCTTGGTGCTAGAGTGTGCTCAACGGCATTATCCAGCAGGAAATAGTTGTCATTTCGGGCGACATTTATTTCCATGATTGGCCTGTTCACCAGATACCCCTCTATTATCGTAATCGATATTGTTGCTGATAATTGTTGGTTGGGTATCATTGGCCAAATCAGGCTCACAACCGGAGTTTCCTCCATACTGCACCAGATTGTCTTGCAGTAGGGCTTCTGTAGCGGTGAAGTGAGAGTGTCTTGATTGTAATTATATGAAAATTATGAAAAATATTACTATATTGGAAATGGTTCGTTTACGAATATATGGGTTCGAAAATTATTATTATTAATTGAAGAATACGCATGTTTACGTGATAATTTATGGAATTATATCGGAATTGATCCTAATATTGGGTGTGGATCGCAATAACGGTACGCCGAGGGGAAGGTCGAACTGGGCTGTGAGCTGCCGGTATGCGTCGTTCACTCGAGCTTGCAGGGGGTCAGGCAGCTCGGCCATGATAGTTGTCCCTTTCGGGCAAAGGAGAGACGGTTCGATCCGGTTGTATTGGCCGCTGACGAGGGGGTCGCCGCCACCCCGTTCTCGCGAGGCGGCGGTGCTGATGTATTCGTTCCTGAGGGGAGGATCGAAGCGCAGCCGCCCCGAAATCCGCGCTAGCGTCTCATCCGGAGCCTGCAGGAGTTGTTCGTGCAGAATGCCGATCCGACGGTGCGGGGGGAAGTGGGGCCAGAGCCTTGCCAGCGCTTCGACTCGTTCTGCGTAATAGCCCGCTGCCTTGAGCGGCGTGTCGTAAGCCTGGCGTTCGAGGCGCGCGAACAGATTGGCAATGGAGGCAATCGTCTCATCCGGGCGGCGCGCAATGAAGATGGCACGCGCTTCGAAAAATTCGGGCCAGGCTTGTGCATCGTGCCGGTTGTGCAGGATCTTGTCGAAGAGCAGCCGTGCCCCCGGTTTCCAGCCTTCGCGTCGCATCTGGTTGATCGCCAGTCGGCCGAGCGCGCCGGGTCCGTCGTGGCGCACATGGGCTTCTCCATAGCCGCTGATGTCGTCGCGCGAACACAGGATATTGGACAGGGCAGTGGACCCGCAGCGCATATGCGCGAGGACGAAGACGCAATTGCGATAGCTGAAAAGGTCGCTGGTGCGGCTCAGCAACCAGCCGGCTGAGCGCTTGCCCGTTTCGCGCAGGGCCTGGATCATGGGGCGGACGCCTCCTTCATGGTCTGGATCGCGCTCGTCTCTAGCGGTCGGGCAGGCAGGACGCCGCCGCAACTGGGTCCATCGTGGAGCTAGTCGCGCTTGGGATCGCCGGGGCGCGCCCCCTAAAAGGAAGGCGTCACTCCCGAAGTGAAGCCTGGCAGGTGGCCAAGCCCGGTGCGCCTGTTTCTCCCGAATTGCCGCAGGTCGATCGCATGCAGGGTCGGCTGTGTCCGTTCGGCCCGGTGCGCGAGGATCAGTTGAAGCGACGAACAGCCGAAGAACTGGAAGGCATGGTGCGCCGTATCAGGGATCTGCGCGCGTCGGGAAGGCGCTCCGGATTAGCGCTCTTCGCATTTCTTGCGCGGTCTCTGCAGCAGGTGTCGACTCTCGTCATGACTTTTCTGGCAGCCCGTTTCCTGCTGCCTTCCGAATACGGGGTCTATGCCCTGGGGATCGTGTTCGTCGTTCTGATCCAGACGCTGACCTACACCGGCTTTTACCAGTTCATTCTCAATGCAAGGCAAGACGATGCCGCTGTGCTGTCGACGTGCTTCTGGCTGATCTTCGGGCTTGTCACCGCAGCGTCCGTCATCCTCTCCGCGGCAGCCTATCCGATTGAGCGGCTCTTCGGTGCGAAGCACCTGGGGAACGTCATTGTCCTGCTCGCCTTGGTCCAGCCTTTGGCCAGCATCGGGGCCTGGTCTTCAGCTGCCCTGCTGCGGAGACGGGCGGTGATGTTGAATTTCACGATCATGTTCCTGCAGAACCTGATTGCCTTGTTTGCTGGCGGGTTGCTCATCTGGTTCTGGCATTCGCTCTACGCGCTCGTAGCCGTACGTTATCTGCGGGTCGTTTCGGGAGCAGTGCTGTTTGCCTCTCTGGGGCGCGATTGGCCCAGCCTGCGCTTCTCCCGCACGCTTGCCATCGAGGCTGCCGGGTTTTCGGGCGGGCTCTATCTCTCCCGCCTGCTCGGCTTTCTCTCGCGTTATGCCGGGGACATCCTGCTCGGCCTGTTCCATTCCCCGGGCGCCGTGGGCCTGTACCGGTTCGGCAACCGTGTCGCCACTGGAGCTACCGATATCGCGATGCAGCCGATGAGCAATTTCGCGGCGACCCAATTCGGCGCGGCGGCCCGCGATGACCGTGAACTCGGTGCCGTCCTTGCGCGCTTTACCGGCACGATTGCCTTGCTCGGGGGGATGGTCGGGGCGGTCGTGATAGTCCTTGCGCCGGACGTTATCGCTGCCTTCTTTCAGGCTTCATACCGGGGAGCCCTCGTCGTCACTGCGGCGATGGCTTTGCGGGGCATGGCCGGAGTTGGGCAGTCCCTCGTCGAACCGGTCTTCGCAGCTCTGGGCAGGACGAGTTGGGTCCTGATGTTCAACCTCGTTGCCGGCTTCATGTCGATTGCCGCTATCGCGGTGACGGCGCCCTTCGGACTGGGTGCGCTGGCCTGGGGGCAGGTTCTCGCCGTGCTCGCGATGACGGGACTGGCCTTCTTCCTCATGCGCGGACGTGGCAATGTCGATATCGGCGATGCCGGTCGGCGTTTTCTGGGCGCCGGCGTGCTGGCGTTGGCCTATGGCCTCGCGCTTGCCGCCGTCCGGCACCAGCTCTTGCCGATGGCGGGGATTTCGCCTGTCCAGATGCTCCTTGCCGGTCTCGTTGCCGCGACCGTTCTGGGGGCCTTTCTTCTCGTTCTGGCGATGCGTCTGCGTATCTTCAGCCTCCATGCCTTTTCAGGCTGACTGCTAACTTTCCGGGAGATCAAGCCTTGCTTCACTGTCCTGCTGAAAACCTGGTGTTCGTCCATGTCCCCAAGAATGCCGGGAAGAGCGTGCGTCATGCTCTGTCCCGTCATGCAGCTCTCTCGTGGTCGTTTCTGGCGAGAGATCTTGGTGTCAGTGAGGCGCGAGCCGAACGGGCGATGGACGAAGAAGTCGACGTGCCCGGGCTCGGCCGCGTCAAACCGGCGCATCTGCCGCTGCCGATCATGGCAATGCACTTTCCGCAGACTTGGGTGACGATCCGGTCCGCCCGCAGCTTCATCCTCACGCGCCCGCCACGCGATCGATTCTTTTCGGCGCTGTTGCAGCGACTGGGGGAATTCGCGGATATGCGTTCGATCCGTGCCGACGATCCCCGCGTGCGGCAGGAAGCGGAACGTGTTTGCGCCTGGCTCGAAGGGCGCGGCGTTTTTGCCGATGTCGAATACATCCACTTCTCGCGGCAAGTGGACTATGCCGATCGTGCAGGTAAACGGATCGTCTCGGCGCTTTTTCCGCTCGATCGGATCGGTAGCGCCGCGCAATGGCTCAGCAATGAAACCGGGTTGCACCTTGAATTCGCCCACGATCACGCACGACGGGAACCTCGCAAATGGGCAGGCGCACTCCAGCCTGCCGCGCGTCTGGTGGGGCGCCGCGTCCTGCCCTTGGCCGTCAAGAAGGCGATATATCCGCTCTGGATGAACAGCGGCCTCTTTGCCGACGCGGCAGGTCGGTACGAAGCGATCGATCTCGGCCCCGATGTGGAGAGGTTCATATCGGACTATTATGCCGCCGATGCCCGTCTTCATGCGGAAGCCGTGACCTTTGCCGAGCGGCAGGACCTCGGGGCCGTAGCCTGACTCATGGCGGGCATTACCATCAACGGCAAGTTCCTCGGCGCACCGCTCAATGGGGTGCATCGCATGGCAGCACTCTATGCGCGCGAACTGATCCGGCGCGCCGGGGAGTCCCATCGGGTGCAGGTCCTGACACCGCAAGGCGCTGCGGCGCCTCCGGGCTTCCGTGACCTTGCGCCGAAAGTGGCAAAGGGCCTTTTCGGCGCCGGACAGGGTTGGGAAATGCTCACCTTGCCTGCCCGCGCACGTGGGCATCTGCTGGTGAACTTCTGCAATCTCGCGCCTCTGGCCCATGCCAATTCGCTGGTCATGATCCACGATGCGCAGACTTTTCTATATCCCGGCGATTACAGGGGGCGGCAGGCGCTGGCCTATCGCGCGCTCCTGCCTCGTATCGCGCGGCGCGCGCGCAAGATCCTGACGGTGTCGCACTTCGCGCGGGAATCGCTGATCGCGCACGGCATCGGGGCAGCTGCGAAGATCGACGTCGTCCACAACGGGACCGACCACATCCTCGCCGAGGCCGAAGATGCCTCCATTCTGCGCCGCCACGGCTTGCAGCCGGGCGGTTACGTGCTGACGATCGGGTCGACCAAGGGCTACAAGAATTTGCGCCGTGTGTTTGAAACCATGGCATCTCCGCTGCCCGGCCGCCAGAAACTGGTCGTGGCCGGTGGCCCCGATGAAGTGAACTATCGGCGTGCCGGCTGGAGACCGCCGGAGGGGACGATTTTTACCGGCTTCGTCTCCGATGGCGAATTGCGCGCGCTTTACGGATCTGCAGGCGCTTTCGTCTTCCCGTCCTTAACCGAGGGGTTTGGACTGCCGCCCGTCGAGGCCATGCACTGCAATACCCCGGTGGTGGCGGCACGTGCCGGCGCCATGCCGGAAGTCTGCGGCGACGCGGCCCTGCTGGTCGAAGCGGACAATCCGCGGTCCTATCGGGAGGCAATCCTGGCCTTGTTGGACGATACCGAGTTGGCGGAGCGACAGCGCCTGCGCGGTCGCAATCGTGCGGCGACCCTATCGTGGGATGCCGCAGGCTCGCGTCTGGCTGAATTGGTCTGCGCGCTTGCCCAGCCAGGGGCGGGACGAACCTGACGGCGGCATGCAGGCGGCCTTGCGCTGCGTATGATGCCAAACATGGTGCGTCCGTCTCGCGCCGCTGCGCGTATGCCTCCCGGATCCGGGCTGCCTATAAGTCCAAACTAAAAACCTGGTCATCCCGAGGGTGTTCACGAAGGAGAGGAGAGCCAGCGCCATGATGATGGCTCTACCGTCCGTTCGTGCGTCAGATTTGCGCTGGCGCTACCTCCAGGCCCAGCAAGGCAGCGGCATTGAGGCCGAGGATCCTGGCCTGGTCGGCCGCGTCGAGCCTTGCATGAAACCCCACGGGATCGGGTTCGGACATGTCGAAGGGATAATCGGTGCCAAGGCACAGCCTGTCCGCTCCATGGGTGCGCACGAGGCTGTCGAGTTCGTCGTGGTCGAACACCAGTGTGTCGAGCCAGAGTTTGCGCAGATAGCTTGAGGGCGGATGCTGGCAATGCTCGCTGCAATCGCCGCGCGCGCGCCAGCCATGGTCCATGCGCCCCCAATAGCCCGGGATATAGCCGCCCCCATGGGCCACGCAGATGCGCAGGCCCGGATAACGATCAAGAACGCCGCCGAAGATCATGTGGCCGATCGCCAGAGTGGATTCGAGAGGGTTGCCGATCAGGTTATTGAAGTAATATTCGCTCATCCGCTGCGCGTGCGTGAAGCCGAGCGGATGGATGAAGATGAGCACACCCAGTTCCTCGGCTGCGGCCCAGAAGGGGCGCAGCGCTTCGGCATGGAAATCCATTCCGTTCACGTTCGTGCTGATCTCGATCCCACGCAGGTCCAGATCCTTTACGCAGCGCCGCATTTCCGCGACGGCCATCTCGACATTCTGCAGCGGCACCGAGCCCATGCCGACGAACCGGTCGGGATGCTGTGCCACCGCCTGCGCCATCCCGTCATTGACGGCGCGAGCTGCATCACGGCCGGTTTCGGCGTCGGTAAAGTAGAAGTACTGACCCGGGCTGGGCGAGATGGCCTGCACGTCGATGCCCAGACGGTCCATGTCCGCGAGGCGGGTGTCCAGGGTGTTGAGAGTGCGCCCAATGCTGGCGAACTGGGCCCGGTTGACTTCGGCGGTCTTGGCGCTGGTGAAATCGTTGATGCCGGGTGGAGGTCCCGGGTACTTCGCCTGGACTATGGCGTCCGCAGCTGGAATGCCGAGATGACAATGAATGTCGACGACCAGGTGCTTGCCCCGCGCCTGCACGGGAATCGGCTTGCGCTCGCCGCAAGTAAAAAGGGTCATGTGAAACTCCGTGCTGGATGAATGGTACCCGCGCACGGGCCGAATCCGATGGGGACGAAGCCTTCGGCCATGGCGCGGCCGCGCAAGGTCAGCGTGTCGCCATCTTCCAGCATCGTGCGTTCGCTGCCGTCGGGCAGGCGGATCGGTGCTCCGCCGCGCAGGGTGATTTCGGCAAGGCAGGCGCGGGCCTCATCGTCCGGGCCTGATACGGTGCCCGTGGCGATAAGATCGCCCGGTTCCAGCGGTGCGCCATTCGACCCTTGATGCGCGACCATCTGGGCGAGCGTCCAGAACAGGTCGCGCAGATTGCTGCGCACGATTTGCTGCGAAGCGCCCGCCTCATTGGTCAGTTCGGCGGTGAGTTCGACGCAGATTGCGCCCCGTGCCTGATCGGTCGGAGAGAGCAGGTGGGCGGGGACAGGCGCTTCCGTTTCGGCGCGTCCGCGAGCGGCCACGCGAAAGGGGGCCAGGGCTTCCATGGTCACGATCCAGGGGCTGATGGTGGTGACGAAGGACTTTCCCAGATGGGGGCCGAGGATGGACTCGAAGAACTGGATTCCGCGCGCTGACCAGTCATTGACGAGACAGCAGCCGAATAGGGACGTGTGCGCATCGGCCATGCCCATCGGTTCCCCGAGGGCGTTGCCTGCCCGCAGCCATGCGCCGAATTCCAGTTCGAAATCGAGCATCGGTTCGGGGCCGAAGCTGACGGCACCGCTGCCCGAAGGCAATTCGTACTGGCCGCAGGGGCGCACGACCGGTGTCCCGCTGACTGCGACTGAACTGGCACGCCCGTTGTAGGCGACCGGCAGGCTCATTGCCGCGAGCTTGGGCGGGGTGCCGCCCATGCGGACGATGTGGTCGATCGAAGTGCAGAAGTCGGTGAAGGCCTTCGGCTTGAGCGGCAGCAGCAGTTCTGCCTCGGCCATGGGCACAAGCGTGTTCTGCAGCACGTTCGGATCGCCGCCGCCGTCCTGACGGAACAGGTCGGAAAGGCGGGCGCGCAGGACGCTGACTGCCTTGGGTTCGCAGGTCAGTAGCGGCGCGAGCGTTTCCCCCGATGCCGCGCGCGCTGCGCTCGACGCCGGACCATCTATCAGGCCACCATCGAGCAGAGCATTGAGGTCGATGATCGCATCGCCCAGCGCGACGCCGCCTCTTGTCCGCCCGGCGGAACGAAAAAGGCCAAACGGCAGATTCTGAATCGGGAAATCGGTATCTTCGCAATTGGCAGAGGCGAACCAGGATCGACGCGCGGGATCGTGCGTTTCGTTCAGGTCAATGGTCATGACCACAGCCGTCAGCATGCGCCGCCAATTCACGGCTGTAGCGCCCCATCTCGCCGAACAGGTCGCGCGCATCCTCGGGCGGCATCTCGACGCCCCATTGCCGGTAGAGCGAAAAGACATTGGCGACGATCCGTTCAGGATCGGTCCAGCCGCGATATTCGCGCATATTGATGTCGCGCGCGGCTTCCTTCCAACCCATTCCCGCCTCATAGCGCTTGCGGGTCTCTTCACGAACGTATTCGAAATAGACCTTCAGGCTGGCGACCGCAGACTTGTCGGTGATCGGTCCATGACCCGGCACGACCACTTGCGGGTCAAGCGCGATGATATGGTCGCAGGCGGCGATCCAGTTCTCCACCGGACCTTCCCACATGATCGGGTGGCCTTCGTTGAACAGCAAGTCGCCGGTGAAAACCACGCGATCCTCCGGAAGCCAAAGGATCGTATCCGAGGCCGTGTGCGCCGGGCCGAGATCGACCAGGTCCACCTGCTTGTCGCCCACGTTCAATGTCAGCCGATGCTCGAATGTGCGCGTCGGCATGGCAACGGAGTCCAGATCGGTCCAGTCGAACTTGCGCCCCATCGTCTCGTAGAGAAAGGCGCCTGCATCACCCATCTTTTCCCAGTTGTCGGGCAGGCTGGCGAATTGCTGCGGGTTGAAATCTGCCATCTCGCTGGCCGTTTCGCGCGTAGCGATGATTTCTGCGCCTTCGACGAGCCCGTTGCCGACGAAATGGTCCGGGTTGGCATGGGTATTGACCAGTCTGTCGATATGATGACCGCCCGGAACGCGGGCGAAATCATCCAGCATGTCGCGCGTGAGCGACCGGCTCATCAATGTGTCGACCAGCAGCGTTTCGCCTTGCGATGCGATCAGGCCGGCGTTGGACCAGCCCCAGGTGCCGTCGGGTTGAACATAGCCGTAAACGCCGTTGCCGATATCATGTACGCCTTGCGTGAATGGCCAGTTCGCCATCTGTCGCCTCCTTCTCCTGCGCCGACTCTAGCGCCTGAATTCCTGTTCACAAGAATAATATTTGTGTCTAGCGTCCCCGGCATGACGACCGGGAAATCAAAGAAGCGCGGACAGGGGCGACCGATCGCCTCGAAGAACGGCGTAGGGCGCGATGCGTTGATCGTAGCTACGTGCAAGTTGTTGCAGGATCTGCCGCCCGCTCAGGTCACGATCGCTGCGGTCGGACGCGAGGCGGGCGTCGATCCCGCTTTGATCCGCTATTATTTCGGCAATCGCGAGGCCCTGTTGTTCGAAGTCGCACAGCGGCTTGCCAATCCGCCCGAAGTTCTCGCCATTGATGCCGACATCGACCCGATCGACCAGCTGGAAGCCTTCATTCACGCCGCCTTCGCCTTCACGCGATCGGCCAAGTACATGCAGCGGCTGATGACGGAGGAACTGAGCGAGGCGAAATCCCCGGAGATCCAGCAGAAGCTGCGCGAATGGCAGAAGCGGCCGGTATCCGTGTACGAGGCGATCAGGCAGCGCGATGGCGGTGATTCCCTGGCGGAATACGATCCGCTCTTTCTCCATCTCGCGGTTGTCGGCATGAGCGACTTCTTCCGTTCCGGCGCATCCGTGGTGAAGATGCTGGCGCCCGAGGGGGAAGACCTGGCAGAGCTGGAGAAGCGCTACGAGGCGTTTGTCGTGCGTGTTCTGCTGGACGGGTTGCGTCGGCGCGAGTCCTGAGCCAACCGGGCGTCGCACGAAGGCGACATGTGGCTTGGCCCGCTCACGGCATCTCTTCGGCAACGCAGGGGTTGCGCTGGTTGCCAAGGCCGGTGATGCTGCCTTCCATCACGTCGCCAGGCTGCAGGAAGACCCCGAAGGCCGAGCCATTGCCATAGGGAGAGCCGGTGCAGAGGAGGTCGCCGGGCTGCAGCACGACCCGCTCGGAAAGGAAGGCGATCTGGCGTTCGATGCTGATCATCATGTCGGCCGTGCTCTCGTCCTGATAGACTCTGCCGTTCACCGACAGCCGGATGCCGAGATTGTACGGGTTTGCGATCGCCTGTTTCGGCACGATCAGCGGACCGAAGGGGAGAAAGGTCGGGAAGCTCTTGCCCGATAGCCAATCCGGTCCGATCGCCGAACCATCACGGCGGAACAGGAGTTCGCGCGCCGTGATGTCGTTGACCACTGCAAAGCCGGCAACGTAGTCCATGGCTCTTTCGGCCGTCACATGATGGCAGCGCTTGCCGATGACCACGCCCAGTTCCAGCTCCCAGTCCGGCTTCTGGACATTGTGGGGCAGGATCACCGGGTCATTCGGGCCGATCACGCTCGAAGGCAGCTTGATGAAACAGAAGGGCGTGGCGGTCGCAGCCTTTGCGTCCATCACTTTTTCGGCATCGGCCCTTATCTCCTCGGGAGTCATATTCTCCTGCTCTGCCGTTCGCATCGAGGGGTCGCCCATCATCAGGCCGATCACGTGCTTGCGGTAATTGGCGCCGGCGCAGAATACCTGCCGGGGAATGTAGGGCGCGAGCGCGGCGCGTTCGTCGAAGCGAACCGCATCGGCCCAGACGCTTTCGTCCAGCCGTTCGATCGCCGCGCAGGTCGCATCCCAGTTGTCGATAAGGGCCAGAAGATCGTCCTTCAGGCCGTGTCGCACGAGTGGCAGGGCCTTGCCATCCCGGACCAGGACGGGCTGCGCCTTGCCGTCCAGCGCCAGTGTCGCCAGTCCATAGTCGCTCATCTTACTCTCCCGGGATCGCCTAGTAGGCTTGCTGGAGCCGGGCCATGGTGGCGCCCAGCATCCTGTTGGCTTCGACCTGATCCCCTCCGGTCATCTCGATTTCGCCGATGCGCACCGAGTTTTCGACGACGAGCCGCGCGCGTTCGATCCGCCGGGCCATGAAAGCTGCCAGCGCTGCCCCGATATCATCGTGCCGTGCCAGTTCATCGGCGAGCACTAGGCCGTCTTCCACTGCCATGCCCGCACCCGATGCCATGTGCGGTGTCGTTGCATGGACGGCATCGCCGATCAGCACGATACGACCCTTGTACCAGGGCTCTTCGAGGAGCAGCCATTCGAGCGGACGATAATTGACCAGCGACTGCGGTCCAAGGCCCTCGCGCACTTCGGCGACGTAGCTACCGAACGGGGCAAGCAGGTCTTTCAGGTGATCGACGAGCGCATCTTCCGGGAACCAGGGATTGTCCGGAACATGCTCAAGGACGAACACGTACATGTCCGTGTCGGAGACCGGATTGAAGCCCACCTTGACCGGACCGCCGAAGAACATTTCCGCACGGTCGAACCCCGCCGGGCGCGGCGCGATGGCGCGCCAGCATCCTTGCCCGGTAAAGCGCGGCGCAGGGGCCTTGGGGAAGACTGCCTGACGCGTCTGGGAGTTGATGCCGTCTGCGCCGATCACCAGATCGTATCGGCCCGCAGCGCCATCGTCGAAGCCTACGCCGACGCCAAGGCCGTCATCCTCGAGCCGATCCACGCGCACGCCCAGGCGCACCGCAATGCCCGCCTCCCGTACCCGCGCGGACAGGATGTCATGCAGTACCGGCCTCATGATCCCGCCCCCCGACTGGATCGGTGCCGGGTTTTCCGGCACCGGTGACTCGAACAGGACCGTGCCGTCCGGCGCGCGTCCGCGCATCCCGGCTCCGACGTGTCCGCGCTGGCGTACGTCATCCAGGATGCCCAGATCGTCGAAAGCCCGCAGCGACAGGCCGGTGACGCTGATGCCCGCACCGTAGACCCGCCAGTTCGGATCCGCGTCGATCAGTTCGACCGCGACCCCCCGGCGTGCCAGCGCAAGCGCGGCCGTCATGCCGCCAATGCCACCGCCGATGACCAGTGCGGTTGCAATCATGCCGGCACCTGCCACAGGCCCTTGTCCGGCGCCATTTCCGCATGCGGGCGATTGCCCGGGATGATGCGCCCGGTGCCCCACTGGTCCATGACCTCGATGCCCGGTTTGTAAACGGTGGGTTGCCAGCTTTCCTCGTCCACCGTTTCGAGATCGGAAGTATATTCGACCGTGTTGTCGTTCGGCGTCGAGTAATAGCTGAAGGTGTTGTTGCCGGCGGTGTGCCGTCCCGGCCCCCATTGGAGATGGACACCGGCCTTTGTCATGCGTCCGAGCCCCTTCATCAGCGCGTCGATGGACGCGACATCGAAGGCGATGTGGTTGAGCGCGGGCGGACCAGGCAGGATCGCGAGGCGATGATGGGCCGGATTGCAGCGCAGGAAGACCATGAAGTCACCCAGCCAGTCCGTCAGGCGGAAGCCCACGACTTCGCGATACCAGCGTTCCAGTTCGCCATGCTGGGGTGAGTGAAGGACGACATGGCTGATCTGCAGCGGGATCGCCTCATGTTCTTCGACTGTTCGGATGGCGCGCGGAATAGTATCCGCGATGATCTCCACCGCGCGGCCATCGGGATCGAAGAAGCGGAAGGCGTAACCGCCGCCTGGACCGGTGGCCGGACCGGGCTCGGCAATGATCTTTGCGCCCGACGCCTTCACTTGCGCGAACAAAGCGTCGACATCGGCGCTGCTGTTGGCAGTGAATCCGATCAGGTCGGTCTTCTTCTCATCGTCCTGCCGCAGTCGGATCACATAGGGATGAGGGGAGGCGGCAGTCGCGAGATAGACCATGCCATCCACCTCGGCGACTTCCTCGAGGCCCCAGGTATTGCTGAAAAAAGTCCGCTCTGCCGCGAGATCGGGCACGGCAAGCGCGACATACTGGAGATCGTTAACTGATGCTGTCATTTCAGTCCTCTCAGGACGGGTTGCCCTCAGTAGTGGAAGCTGGCGCGCAACCCGTAAGTCCGAGGTTGTTCGGCATCGGCCACATAGAGGTTGGCGCTGTTGATGACCGCGTTCGCCAGGCGCCGGCTGTCCGTGACATTGAATGCGTAAGCCGTGATCGACCAACGATCGCTCGCCTGGGCCAGGGTTGCGGACAGCGTGGTGACGAAATTGCTCTTGCTCTTGAGGAAAGGCAGATAATCGGCACTGAAGTAGGTGGAACTGCGGTAGCGCGTTCCGGCCTGCAGCACGAGCTTGAGGTCGCCAAGCGGCACGGTCTGTTCGCCGTTGACCGTGAAGGACCACTTCGGTGCATTGAAGGCCTGCCGTCCCGAGCAATCGATCTCGAACACGTTGACAACCGAGCCGCCGGGCGTGGTTTGGGTTGTTGGGCTGTAGCCGCAGGCTGTCTTGGGCGGCAGGCCCTGGTTCGGCGCGTAATAGACGAAGCTGTCGTATTTCGTGTCCAGATACTGAATGCTACCGGAAAGCAGCGTATCGGGCGTTGCCTGGAATTCGACATCGAGATCGACGCCCTTGATCGTACTGGTGCCGATGTTCCGGGTCAGCAGCACCGTCGACGGCGGATCGCCCAGATCGTATCCGAATTGGCTGAACTGCTGGTTGCGATACTTCCAGAGGAAGGCTTCGACATTCAGTTGCAGGCGATTGCCAAGGAAGCGGTTCTTCGAGCCCAGTGTATAGGCGTCCAGCGTTTCGGGCTGATAGCTGTCCAGCCCCCGGGCGAACGAGAAGCCGCCGGCATGGTAGCCGGTTTCGAAGCTGGCATAGACCATGTTGCTGGGCGAGAAATCGTACTGCGCCGCAAGGCGGTAGGTGAACTTGTTGTTCTTCAGCGACGAATTGATGACGATGGGCGAGCGCAGAACGAAAGGCGCCGTTTGCGAGCCGCCGAAGGCATCGGGCAGCACAAAGAGCGGGACTGACGTGACCGGGATCCCTGCCGCGCCATAGAAGCTCTCGACGTCCGCACCATTGGTCGCGAGCGGCATGAAGGGCAGCGTCGGGCAGCTATTACGCAATGCCGGGTTGCCGCAGAACAGGATATAGACGTTCGAGACGCCATCGAAGGACTTGCGATCGGACGTATAGCGTCCCGCCGCCGTCAGGCTCAGCCTTTCGATGGGCCGGAAGGTGAACTTGCCGAAACCCGCCCAGGATTTGGTGTGCGTGTCGAACTCCTGGAAAGGCGAAAGCGTCCACTGGTTATAGTAGGCCGTGGCGCCGATCTTCTCATCGAAATACATGCCGCCAAGCAGATAGTCGATCTGGGAACCGGCCTGGCCCGCCCAGCGCGCCTCGATGCTTGCCTGCCGATCGTCCTCCTTCGAACCGGCTTCGCGGAATATGTTGGCGAACCGGTAATCGATGTGCGCTTCGCGCCAGGCGGGCTGGATCGTCAGGGTGCCGATATCGGTCTTGTAGTTCAGTTCGGCGGTCACGCCCCAGTAATCGTTATCGTTCGATGGGTTGCCATCGCTCGCCGCACCTGCGCGACCGACTTGCGTGATGTAGCGTGAGGCCAGGTAATCCTGGGATGCCGGATCACCGAGGCCCTGCAGGGACGAGAAACCGGATCGCTTGTAATCGTAGCCGGCAAAGCCGCTCGGGCCGAAGGTCGGATCTACCGAGCCGAAATAATAGCTCGAGGAGCTGGCGCCGCCCTGATGGGCGTAGTCGGCGGCAATGCGCAGATCCAGTTGCGGGGCGGGTTCGGCGTAGATCTGGAAGCGCGCACCGTATTCGCGCTGGTTGCCGGTGCCGTCGCTCATGAACGCATCGTGCCGCGACAGCGTACCCGCTAAGCGCATGGCGACCGAGTCGCCTGCCGGGACATTGAGCGCAGCTTGCGCGGTCCACCAGTTGTAGTTGCCATAGCCGACCGTGGCGTCAACGCCGAACTCATCGAGGCGCGGCCTGTTCGGGATCACGTTAATCGCGCCGCCTGTCGCATTGCGCCCGTAAAGCGTGCCCTGCGGCCCCTTGAGCACTTCGACGCGCGCGAGATCGTAGAACATGCCGGATGTCGAACTGGGTCGGCCGATATAGACACCGTCATAGTTGAACGCGATGGCGGGGTCCGAATAGGCGTTCACCGTGTTGTTGCCGACGCCGCGCAGGTAGAAAGTGGTGGTGCCGCCTGCGCCGCCGACGGTGGCGAGCGCCGGGGATGTGCGCGACAGGTCTTCCGCCCGGGTCACGATCTGCTGACGAAGATCCGCGCTCGTCACCACATCGACCGGCAAGGGCGCCTTTTGCGCGCTCTGGCTGACGCGTTGGGCAGTGACCACGATTTCTTCCAGACCTCCAAGGCGGGTCTGTGCATCGCTGTCCTGAGCGACAGCAATCTGTGGCAGCACCATGGTCGCGCAAATCGCAAGTGCAGATACGCTACGATGAAAGACGTTCATCCCACTCTCCCCTCTGCTTTCCACCATTTATTCTTTGGTGAATGAATTATTTATTCCCGCTATCATGAATAATGAGCCCGATCAATACCGAAAGTGTCCGCTTGGACGGCCTCCCGGCGCGGCCGCGCGGACAAGGGGCAGGTTCGGGTGGATCGGTCGGCCGCTCATTGGGGATGACCGTGCTGCAGGGTCACGGCGACACTTGGGATGGTCTAGAACGGGAAAGGGGGCGTCATGCCGTTCGTTCGCCCCAAGCGGCCGCAATGGCCATGAGGCAGTACGTTCACTTATCGTTGCGCTGCTTCACAGATCGTCGGGCAAGCCGCAGGAATAGCTTTTCGCAGCCATTGGATCGCCGTCGCCGTCATAGTGCGCAACCCATGGATAAGCACAGAGCGGCCGTTCCATTGGCGCGCGCGGCGGGTTGGGCGGCTGTCCGGGGAAGGGCACCAATTGCGTCGGGCGCGTGGCGGTGATGCGATCGGGGGCATGGCCCGTAGCCGCCCATTCATCGATCGTGCCGAGCGTGTCGAACTCGCTCGGCCCTTCGCCGCCCGAGCAGTGATCCATGCCGGGCGCCATGAACAGGCGCAGCTGCTTCTGCGCTGTCTCTCGCGGGAGCGCTGCATAGAGGTCCCGATAGAAGCGCAGCGTATTGGTTGCAGGGATCAAGCCATCGGTCCAGCCATGGCTCAGAAGCAGCTTGCCGCCACGCGCGAAGAACGGGCCGAGCCCGTCCGAAGGCACGTTGAGCATCCTCGCGCCGAACTGGCGCGCGTCGTTCGTCAGGCTGCGATAGTCTGACGCCCGCCAGTCCCAACGATCCCTGCCGCGATAGACGAGGTCGCGGAAATAGCTCATCGCAACAGGGAAAGGCTCCGCGCCCATGACCAGCGCGGCCATCTGCATTTCGGATCCGATGGGCCATCCGGGCAGCAACTGCGTACCGTCCGTGGCGCGCACCCCGTCATACATGTTGCGAATGGCGGAAACCTGGCCTGCGCTCAGGCAACCTTTCTCCTGCCCGGGTTTGCATTGCAGGCTGGCAGGGGTGAAGCTGCATTGTTGCGGTCGGCCGATCAGCCCATCCTTGACGCCATCAAGCCCATCGCATTGTGCGACCGCCGCGGCGTGGACCAGGCCCAGTTCGGCGGGCGTGATCCGCACCCTGAAGCGCTGCGGCTGCCAGCCTTGCCACATGCTCTGGGTCATCAGGTCTGTCATCGGATTGGCCGGAGCCATGGCGCTGATCGCGTCGAAATCCTCCGGATAGCGATGCGCTGCCATGAGGCCCTGCCTGCCGCCGGTGGAGCAGGCGTTCCACAAGGAGAGCTGAGGCGCGCGGCCGTAGAACGCTTCGATCACCTGTTTTGCCGCGACGGTCGTCACATGTATGGCTCGATAGCCGAAATCGACCAGCTTTTCCGGGTGATCCACGGCCCATTCGGCCGTCATGCCATTGCCGGTATGGCCCGTGTCGGTGGCGGCTGTAGCGTAGTTGCGCGCAACATTGCGCCCCAGTTCGGCGAAGCTGATCGAGCCGGCCCAAATGCCATTGCCGACCCCGGCATATCTGCCGTTCCAGCCATCGAGCGGCAGCCAGACCTCGCTTTTGATGTCCGAATCCGAAGAGGGTGTCAGCGTCATGCGCACCCGGCAGAAGGCGGGTACGCCCGAATAGGCCGCTGCGGTAACGCCGGGCGGCGGACCCGAGTCGGCAGGTGGTTCGAAGCCCCCTTTGGCGACGATCCCGGCGCTGGTGATCCTGCCACCCCGGATAGCGAGGTCCGTCAGGTCCGAACAGGTTGCGTGGGCGGGTGCTGCGAAGGCCAGCGCGCATGGCGAGGCAGCGACGGCAAGAATGCGCTTGGTGTGCAGTATCCCCATTACGGTCTCCCGGTCTGTTCTGCCTTGGCTGCGTATTTCATCCGTTTCGGGGGCATCGTGCGGATCGTCCCGGTGGAGGCATTCCTTCGGCATGAAAGCTCACGCGACAGGTAATTCGAACGTTCGTTCCAGAGGAAGTGACAAATCGTACAAGGGGGCACTTCGCCTTATGCTCGACAGATGCCCCAAGGGCCGGTCGATGCTCGTCAATCGAAGAACGCCTGCGGCCACCGCGGGTTCTGCCGGCAGATAGAGGTGCAGAAGAACCACTTTCGAACACACTCAGAAGTTCTGAGAAAATGAGATGGAGGCCCGAGCCGGAATCGAACCGGCGTATACGGATTTGCAGTCCGCTGCGTCACCACTCCGCCATCGGGCCTTATCAACGACTTAGAGCGAAATTCGCGGGCGTTCCGCACTTTCGATCCGCTTCGTTCCGCAATCGCATGGTGTTTCGATCGCGGAGCGCGCCTTTGGCACGCGCATTGCTGTCGGTCAAGGGATGTTGGCGGAGCAAGGTGTTTGGGCCCAAATTTCTTGCGTTGGCCCTCGCTGTGGCTTGTGTCGTTCAGAACACGATCACAGCGCCACAGAGCTCGGCCTCCCTTGATCGAGCCGCATTAAAATTATGAAGGACTACGAGCTTCGAGTGCCGATGTCCTCTTCTAACGAGCTGATTTTAAGATACATATTTGGCATTAAGAAACTATCCATCTGGATGAGTTTACAAATCTGGTTGTGTCGGCATATCGCCGGCTATAGGAGCGTGCGCAGAAAGGGAGGCCAGAACATGACGCATAATGAGCGCACTGTCCTTGCTGCCTTTAGCGTCGAGCATGCTTCTCGGGTCACGGGACTGTCGATGGCGCGACTTACTCGATGGGACCGGGAAGGGTTCTTTTCCCCTGAGTATGCTGATGAGGAAGACAGGGGGAACCCTTACAGCAGGGCGTATTCCTTCAACGATCTTGTCGGCTTACGCACACTGGCGATCTTAACCGATACCCATCATATCTCTCTCGCAGAACTGCGTAAGACTTACCCAGAGCTCGCTAAGCGGGTGAAGCGGCCATGGTCAGAGGCGCAGCTAGCCGTGTGGAAGCGGAAGGTAGTGTGGGATCTTGATACACTTCCGCGCGATCGGCATGGGCAATATCTTGGCCGACATATCGAATTGCCCACGATCGCAGAGGAAGTGGCGCGAAAAGCGGACGGTCTGCGGGAGAGGAAGCAAGATCAACTTGGCGTTGTTGAGCGGCATAGATTTGTTGCCCACAATGCGCCGGTTTTGGCGGGTACGAGAATTCCGGTTTCAGCGGTCGAGAGTTTCATCAGGGCTGGCTACTCGGATGAAGCTATCCTCGTGGAATATCCTACGCTTACCAAGTTTGATGTTGGTTCGATCCGGCGGAACATGAAGGACGCAGCCTGAGCGAGCAGCCATCATTGAAGTTCTTCGCGGACCATTGCGTGCCGGAATCTGCTTGCAAACTTTTGGAAGGGCGTGGGCATACGGTTATTCGGCTGCGTGATGTCCTTCCTACGGATACGCCAGATCCAATCGTCGCCAAAGCAGCTCAAGATAGCGATGCTATTCTACTAACACACGATGGTGATTTCAAAGCTGTCGCGCCACGCATCCCTATCGGGCAGCGCAATAGGTTCCGGAAATTAAGTAAGGTGCATCTGGCGGTTGAGCACGTCAAATCAGAGAGCCGATTGGGTGAGGCGATTACTCTAGTAGAATTTGAGTGGGTCTCTGCTCAGAAGCGAAGGGACAGGCGAGTGCACGTAGTAGTGCAGCCCTCCGTAATTAAAACTCACCGATGATTTTCTTTTAGAGATTTAAATCATCGCCGATCAGGGCAAGGACTGGCACCTCACGCACTCGCTTCAAGTTTGCGCATCGCTGCCTCGGCGTCTCTACGCTGACGGGCGTACTTGATCGCCATCTGGTAGGTCCGGTGACCGATCACGCTGGTGATCTGGACAACGGTGCATCCAGCTGCTTCCAATTGTGCCGCACTTGCATATCGAAGTCCGTGGAGAGTCCGGTGCGGCATCCCGTCGATCTTTGCCACCGCACGGTTCATGGCCGATGACAGCATGCCGGCGTTCATCGGCTTGCCGTCCTGGGTGCGGATGATGGCGCCGCCGAAGGGGGTGCGGATCTTCTTCAGGTGCTTGGCCAGCTCGGGGTGGCACGGGAGATCGAGCGGCTCACCAGTCTTGTTCTGGCGGACGCGAACGACGTTGCCCATGACATCGTTCCATTCCATCTGCACCAGATCTTCGCGGCGCTGGCCGGTATAGAGCGCGAGTAGGACCGGCGTCTTCATGAAGGGTTCGCAGTTCGCGAGGAAGTGCGCGATCTCTTCGGCCGACCATACCTGGATCGGCACAACCTTGGATTTCAGCTTGCGGATGCCGGTGGCCGGATTGCGGAAGTCGGCCGGCAGGAGATCCTCTTCTTCCGCCCAGCTGTAAAGCCTCCCGACCATCTGCTTGATCTTGTGTGCGGTGCGGGGCTGCGAGGCGAGACTGTCGCGCACGGCTTTCACGCTGGCGCGGTCGATGCAGTCGAAGCGCTCGGGGCCGAGGATGGGGATCAGGCGCTGCTCGATCGTGAACCGGTAGTCCTTCTGCGTGACATCAGCGAGCGCGTTGAACTCTGCGCTGTTGAGGTAGCTGCTGCAGAGGAATTCGAAGCTGTTGCGGTCGGCCTGGCGGGCGCTCTCGGCGTCAGCCGCTTCCTGTGCGGCATGGACCAGCTCTGCATAGCGGGCATGGAAGTGGGGATCACCCGGCGAGCCAGGCAGAGGCGTGTCGCGTCCATCGCGGCGAAAGCGCCAGTATTCCTTGTACTTGCCTGATGCCAGCTTCTTCCGGCTGCAGTAGCAATAGGGAAGGTCAGTTCGGACCATTTGCAAGGCGTCTCCGGACACGATCGGCAACCGATTCACTTTCTGCCTCGCGCTGCGCATGGTCAAGCGGCTGCGGGTCCGTCTCATTGGTGCCCAGGGCATCGGCCCAGCGATCGAGATCGCGGCGATCCCAGACGGCGCAACGGCCAATGTGCTTCGAGGCTGGACCGTGATCACGGAGCATCGACTTGCTGATGCCAAGATAGGCGGCCGCCATCGTCTCGCGCATCAGGCGCGGCCAGTCAGGCAGTGCGCTGCGATCGAGAGGGATGGCGGCGGGCGCGTTCACTCGCCCTGCTTTCCCAGTTCCATCAGGCGCTCGATCACGTTGAGCGTCATAAGGTCCAGATATTCCGCGGCGTGGCGCGGGTGAGGGCGGTGTGCCTTCATCACTCCGGTCACCACCGTTTCGAGCAGGGCCATTGCCTCGGCTTCCGGCACAAGCTTGCCATCCTCCGTCAGGATCAGGGCGAGGATCGGTCGTAGGTTGCGATTATGGCGGTCGAGGGAGCTCATGCTGCCTGCCTCCGGGAATAAGCGACCATCTCGTCTGCAGCCGCAAAGAGCTTGCTTACAGTCGAAAGGTCGCGGGTCATGCATGGGCGATCATCCTCGGCGAAGATGGCCTCCCAGCAAGTAAATCGGTCGATTACGATTGTCCGAAGCGCGCCGTAGGCCGTCTCTTCGTCCCACTCGGGCTCGTAATAGCCCTCCATTGCTCCGACCATGATCGTGCCCTTTAGCGGGTGAGATGGCATCCGGACCATGTAGCGGTAGCCCTTGCGCGCCTCGACGCAGTACATCTCACCTTCGCGGTGCCAACCAATGTGATGCGAAGGGTGGCACCAAGAACGCTCCCAGTCCGTCCGGTCGCGGATAATCAGGCCGTGGTAGTTTTCGCCCTGCTCGGCCCTGAACTGCTCGCGCCGGTCACCCAAGGCGGCGAGATATGGCGCGGCCCGCTTCGACAGCTTCTTGAGGATGCGCAGGTTCATGCTGCCTTCCTCGCAAGTTCTTCCCTCAGCGCCGCCCGCGCCTCGACCATGTGGGACGGCCAGTCTGCGCGGGGCATGTCCTCGTAAAGCTGTGTGAAGCACGGTCCGCAGTCCCAGCCCGTAAGCTGCGAGACGATCCAGTCGCGGACCTGCACGCACTGCACGCATGTGCGGTGGCTGTCCGGCTGGTTGTCCCAGATCCCGCTAACGTAGTTGTAGCGGTCGCCGGGATTGATCCATCCCGCGCACTCGCAACAGCGGTGCTGCTTGCGTGCGGTGCGCCATGTTTCGCAGAACGCCTGCGGGACTTCGCAATCACACATGGAAGTTCTCCAAAGCAGGACGAGACTCCCCGCCGAAGAGGTTGAAACGGAGACGCAGCCTGCGCTCCAGCTTGATGCTGTCATCACGATGGTGCGGGTATTTGCGATCCATGACCTCGTTGAGCTCATGGTCCTCCTGCATGGATTGCAGCCAATCGACTTCCCAAGCTGTCAGCGGCTTACGCCACCATCCGAGCGGTTTGATCTCTGGGAACATGCTACCCCGGAACCCGCCGCACTTTCGGCACCATCCTGCGCCGTTGGTGTAGCAATCCCGACCAGGCCGCTGGCGGCCCCAGACATGATCGCAAGCGAGGTCGCGCTGATACTGCTCGAACGCCCGCAGCTCGGCCTCGGCGATAGTCGCGCCCTCACCGCGAATGAACGTGCCTTTGGGGAACGCCTCGAAGAATGGCGTCGCCGGAATCAGCCCATTGCCCCACTGGACCATGCAGTCCTCGGGCCATGCGCATGTCGGCGTGTAAGCCGGGTTGCTGTGGAGCATTGAGGAGAACTTGTTCTCCGGTGTGCCTGGGATGTGGTGCGCGGCAATCCTCATGCCGCGTTCGCCTTTCTGCGCCGCTCCTGCAACTGAAGCCATTCACCGAACGTCTCTCCGCAATCAGCATCGAGGTAACGTTGATAATGGCGCTGGCTGCGGGTGAGCTTCGGCGGTGCCGGGCTGTTCATGGCCATCCACAGCTTGCCTTCAGGCGTCACAGCGAACACATCATCGCCGCCATACAACTCGTATTTGGCGCGCCGGATCACCATCAGGCCAAGGCCCACGGCTTCCATGCAGATCGGGTGATCAATCGACCCTTCGCCGGTGACGAAGTGGTTGCGATACTGCTCGCCTCGCCCGAACTGGTCGACGCCCAGGCTGTGCTGCAGGATGTGGAGGATCTTGTCGCTCATGACTTACGAGCCTCCCGCGCCGCGTGCTCGACCTTCGCCACCGCGAGGACTGCTGGCTTGAGCTCGTCGGGAGCATCGTCATAGGCCAGCACATGCCGGTAGCGATTTCCGCCAGCCAGGCGCGGCAGAAGCGCCCGCGGGATCAGCTCCCAATTGCTCGGATCGGTGTTGAGCTTGTCGCCCAGGCACTTGAGACAATAGCCTTCCGGAATAGGGCCGTTGGCGGCTTCCCATTCGATCAGGTGTACGGCGCGCCAACGCGATTGCAGCGGCATGCCATCGTGGATCTTGCGCTCGCGATAGCCGCTCTTGCTCAGGCGTTCTGCACCGACTGGCTTGTAAAGCTTGACCGCGACGCCCTGGCGTTCGCCCTTTTTGAACTGCGTGCGACGCGCGTTCGGGTGCAGCCCGCCAGTGCCAGGAGCACACTTCTTGCCCTTGTTCATCGGCTCCTGCCCTTTGGCGAAATGCCCGGTGCGGCCAGTCTTCCAGCCCTTCCGCTTGCGAAGTGCGTGCAGATGGCCGGCGCTGACGTCCTCGCGGCCGAACTCGGCGATGAACGCGCGGTGATAGTCGCTGATGACCATCGCCCGGTTCGCCTCAAGCCACGCCATTTCGGCGGCGCTGTAGGAGATGAACTTACCCTTCGGCATCGGGCTTTCCGATCATGGGGAGCATGGGCCGGAAACGGTCGCCATGGTTGGCGATCAGATTTGCGGCTTTGAGTTGCAAGTCGGCGTTGCGGATGATCTGGTCTGCGACCTGGACCATTGCGTCGGCGCGCTTGGCTTCCTGCTCGATCTTGTCGGCGTCCATGTCCTCGTCGCCCAAGCGCTCCAGCTGCATGAACAGGTGGTCATTGAGATCGGTGAGCTTGTTCTTCATGCTGCCCTCGCTTCGTCGGCGGTGGAGATCCGGCACTCATCCTCGAGGAACTTGGCGCATGCGGCGGCGAGCTGGTCGAGGGCGCTGACGTATTGCGCCGATGGGACGGGATCGTTCACCAGTGCCTCACGCGGGAACAGTGCGCGCTCGATCCGGGCGGTCTGCAGCAGCGCGATCGCCAGCTGCGCGACGGGTTCCGGATCATCGAACGGGAAGTTCCCGGCGAAGCCTTCGCGCTGGAAACGCAATAGCTCCACGGTGGCCAGCGTCGCTGCCTTGGCGGCAAGCAGGGCCCTTGCTGGGTGGTCGAGAGTGGGTGTGCGTTCGCTCATGCGGCCTTACTCCTGTTCATCGCCTCGACGGTGCGAGCGATGTCCTCAATGGTGTCCCAGTCCTCGATTTCCTTGTCCCGCACGTCGCTGCCGAAGGCTTCGGAAAGCTCGACGCCGATGGCCATGCGGTCGATGTCATCGAGCCCAAGATCATCCCTGAGCGAGGCGCGTAGATCGATCCGGCGCGGGCCGGTGAACAGCGCGACGATGCCGATGACACTGTCGATCGTTTCTGGGGACGGGTTCGGGATCATGCGGCCCGGCTCTTCCGGTACTTGGCGATCCCGCCGAAATGGGCGTTGGCGTCGACGCCGGGCGCGGGCAGCGGGATTGCTTTCGAAAGCGGTTCCGGCTTCGGCAGCGGATGCACCGTGAGGCGCGCGCGGATGATCAGATCGGCCAGGTCTTCGTGCGCAGTCGCGCGCATAAGGTCCAAGGTTTCCTTTGCTTTGGCGAGATCATCGGCATGAATGGCCTTGACCAGATCGAACATCATTTCATCGTCAACGCGCATTTTTTGCCTCCCTCAAACGGACATCGGCATCACACCGCAGATCGCGCCATCGGGCACGGTGCGGCGGATCAGGGCGATGCTGCCTGGATCCTCCTGGTGGATCTCGACGGTTTCCCCGCCGACCGCTTCAAGCGCGCCCGCAAGGAACGCGACGTTGAAGCCAGTGCGGTTACCGCCCTCGCAGTCGGCCGGGACCTGCTCGCTGGCCTCGCTGGCGCTGCCGTAATCCGACATGCGCAGGTCGATCAGGCCCTTGCCGGGTTCGAAGACGATCGCGCGCGACTTCTCAGTGCCGACCAACTCGATGCGGCGCAGGGCTTTGCGCAGGCTTTCCGGGTCGGTGACCAGCGGGGCATCGCCAGCCTTGGGAATGATGCGCCGATAGTCAGGGAAGATGCCTTCGATCAGCTTTCCGGTGAGCGTGACATCGCCGATCGTCGCGCGGATCTTCTTGTCATCCCAGAGCAGGTCGACGCGGCTTGCCTCTCCCGCGAGGCGTTCCAGTAACCGGGCATACTTCGTGGGAACGATCACGTCAGGCGCAGCCTTGGGCCATGCCGTAGCGGTATCGAGGACGAATAGCGTGAAGCCGTTGGTGCTGGCGACACGCAGCCTTCCGCCCTCTTCATTGAAGAAGATGCCCGCGATGTAATACTTGGCTGCCTCTACGCTGGTCGACCAAGCCGTGCGCGCTATGACGCTGGCGAGATCCTTGCCGGGCATGTCGATGCCATCTGCCTCGGCTTCGAACGGCAGATCCGGGAACTGCGAGACGGGAATGACCGGCAAGACCCAGCGGCTGCGACCGGACTTGACCGTCAGCCGGCCATCCTTCTCTTCAAGCGCGATCTGGGCGCCGCTTTCGACCGCGCCGGTAATGGCGGCGAACTTGCGGGCATCGACGGTGGTTGCGAGGCCTTCGCCGCTCACGAGCGGCAGGAGCTGGCGGAACTCGATCTCCAGATTGCTGGTGACGATCTCCAGCTTCGCGCCGATCGCCTCTAACCTGACGTTGGCGAGGACCGGGATCGTGTTCGCGCCTTCAACGATCGCAGCAGCGGATTTCAGGGCGCGGGAGAGGACTGCGGATTCGATGATCACGGCCATCGTCAGAAACTCCGATAGAGGAAGTGGATCACCGCCGCCGCACACAGGGCGAGTGCGGCGACGGTGATCCGGGTGCGGCCCTTCGAGGGGAAATCGGGCGAAGGGCCGGCTTTGGGGTTCAGTTCCATCGGCAGGATCGGGCCGTGGATGCGCAGGCGTTCTGCGTCGATCATGTGCTCCGGCTTCATGCGGGCAGCATCCACCACGCAGCTGCGAAGATCAGGGCGAAGACGGGGGCCATGCAGACCAGGCAGCCGAGTTCACGCAGGTCAGCGTGCGGTGCGTCTCGCAGGAGGTCGCCCCATTGCCCGATCAGCGACGGATCGCTCTCGCGCGGCTCGGCCACGATCAGGCCGGTCAGATGGCGAACCGAGATCATATGCCTACCCATGTCGTTGACGTGCAGGCAGACAGCAGGAGGATGCCGCCGACCACGACGAAGGTGAAGACGAGCCAAGTCGGCAGCGAATGCGGGATCTTCGGGATCTTCATGCGGCGATCCTTTCAGGATTGGCGACCTCGATCGCCGACGGACGTTCCCGCCATGGCACGGTGACATCGAGGGCGCGGGAAATGGCGGCGAGATCTCGCCATGCGGCCAAGGCGGCCTCACTGGGATTTGCGGTGTGCCGATCGGCAGCACGGTTGGTCGCTTCGCCCAGATCGCGGGACCAGCGCAGCGGTGCGCACCAGTCGTTGGCGACATCGACGCGCGCGACATCTTCCGGCAGGACGTGATCGCGTTCGACTGGCGCCCCCTTGCCTGCGATAAATACGATGGGGTGGCGCAGGGCCTCAACCTCTGCGGCAACATCGGCGGGCATGGCGTCGAGCGAAGCGCCAGCAAGCAGGCAGATCGCCACCCACGGGCGCAGCCGCTTATCAGCATCCTCGCGGGACCACTTGCCGGCGGTGACGTACTCGTCGGCAATGGCGCTGCGGTCGAGCCAGACGCGGGTTGCGATAGCGGAAAGGGGCTCAGTCATCGGCCGGACCCTCCACCGATGAGGGCGTTGCGCCCCCATCGGCTTCGGCTACCTTCGGATCAAAGCGGCTATCCGAAGGAGAAATGGAATGGGTTTTGTAAGCGCAGACGACTGCATGGTCGCTCGAAGAGATGATGGGAACGTCGTGTTGCGCATCCCCGCTGGCGGGCGTGATCGGATGATCGTTCTCGGCGCCGAAGATGCAATTCGGGTCGGAACTGCCCTCGTCAATGTCGGTGCCGACTTGCTCGACGACTTTGATCGAATTCCGAAGGTTTCGAATGTCCTTCTCATGCCCTTCGATAAGTCCGGCAACGCCATGCTCAGAATCGCTACAGAAGGAAGTGGCGGGGAAATTTTGCTCAGCATCAATGCGCATTGGCTTCTGGCGCTGGCCCAGTCGGCCGAGGCTGCCCTCGAGTTCTCGAAGGATGGCGGGCTGGCTTAGAGCACTACGACAGTCGAACGGACCGAAGATCTCCATCCACTGACGACCATTCCATACCAGACAGGCAATTATGTCGTCGCGGGTTGCCAGATCCACACCAATGACAGTCGGGCCGCCGGCGGCGTTATGCGCGCTCACCGGCGGCGGCTCCGCTTGCGACCCGCGGGCTTGATGGGTTCGGGGCGTTCGGTTGCGCGAAGGGACGCCAGCGGCACCGTGCGGTTACCGCTGGCGATCTCTCCGGGGAAACGACGGCCGGTCAGGGCGACAAGGGCATTGCCGTCGCCATTGTGTCGCAGGATGCGAACTTGCTCGACGACATCGCGGCCGAGATGGTCGCGGTCATCCAGAAAGCCGAAGCTGCCTGCCTGCGGGAATTCTGTCGGGATGCTGAGCATGGTGCCTCCAAGCAGGCGGCGTGCCTGCCGGAGACGGGTGTTACGGTATTCGTAATATCAGGTCAATACGAAATTCGTAATTACGCTAATCTGCAATCAGCTTCGGCTTTGCCAGAACGTCAATTTTCAGCCGTTCTTTGCCTCTGATGACGTCGAAGTGGATTGAATTTCCGTGGGCAATGGCGTTCACTTTGTGCCGGAACCACCAAAGATCGTCGAAGCTATGGCCGTCGATCTTTCGGATTTTGTCGCCTTCGCGAATGCCGCCAATTTCGCCAGCGCCGTCTGGCGCGACATCGGTAACGATGAAACGATAGCCGTAGAAATGTCCTGAAATGCCCAGGTCATTGCCTTCAAACTTGGTTCCTTGGGGAAACGTGCCGCCGGCAGCGATCAAAAGATCTTGAGCCTCGTCGTGTACTGTTCCAGCGTAAGTCTTCGTTTGACCAAACGCGTTGGTTACTTCGATGTCATCACTCGACTGAACGCGTACGTCATTGCCGATTGGCACGATCACGAAACGCGCGATTCCCTGGAATGAAGCGCTTCTCGGAGCTAGTAAAACGGTCGTTGCGTCGATATTGGAATGGTTGCAGATCACCATTCCTTCGGTGTTGCTAGTTACGGGCCAGCCTCTGTCTAGGCATGCTGACGCTACCTTTGCTTGCGCCGCTCTGGCTTCGGTATTCCGAAAAATAGCTTCTGCGGCACCAGATGGTGTGCGGATTTCATAAGATTCACGAGCATGCGCTGCGTTAGGTTGAATGAGAAACGCAGCAATGATCTGAGGGATTAAATACGCCTTCCAATCCATATTACTCGCCCCAGAACCTGCATTTCATCATCAACTGCTTCAATCGGTGAAACAACTTGATTGTCTGACATGAGCATAACGCTGCTGCGCGAAGTAATTCTCACACGCTTCACCATTCCGATATCGCCATAGGCGACAGCCCAAATCCGATCTTGCTCATCAATTCTACGGTGAGCCGTGTCGATGAGCACAATATCACCATCCATGATGGTCGGCTGCATCGAGTCGCCCTTGCCGCGCACAACTTTCAAGTGCGTCAGTGATCCTCGGAATAGGTCGTGGAGCCAATCAGCCTTGAAAGGTACGAGGCCCAAAACCTCAGGCTCGCCTTCAAGGTATGTGCCACCGAGGCCAAATGCGACATCCACCTCTTCAATCAGCGCGATCCCGTGCTCGGCGGCCAAATCTTCGAGACTCGGTGGGGTGGGTGTGATGAGCGACGTCTCGCCATCGGCGATCTGAAAGTGATCAATAAGCTTGCGCGCCTCATCGAACGACAAGTCGCGGTCACCCTTGAACATCTCCGTTATTCTGGCGGGCGCTACGTTTAGAACGCGCGCGATCTCGGCGCGACTTTTCGCCGCCTCATCGACCCGCTTCAGAAGTTCGGATTTCGTAAGCACATCGGCTTGATGCGGCAGTCGCTGGCAGGGGTCTATCACGGATTTCGTAATTGAGCTTGCCATGACATTACGTTTTCCGTAACAGTGCGGGCATGATGACAAGCGACCAGATCATCGATGGGTGCGGCGGCACGGTCAATGTCGCCAGTGAACTCGATCTCACGCCTTCAACCGTGTCGAGTTGGCGTACTGCGAACCACATTCCCCGTTGGTGGCAGGATCCTGTTCTCGCGGTTGCCAGCAAGCTCGGATTTGGAATGGACAAGAGTGACTTCCCTCCAAAGCCGCGCCGTAAATCTGCGAAGGATATTGGCGTAACGGTTGATGCCCAGTCCACCGGAAAGCCGGATCAGTTGTCCGGCGCAAAAACGGGTGCGGCATGACACCGTCGCTGGCTCGCATCAAACGCGGGGTACGCGAAGCAATTCACAGCTGCGGCGGCGTTGACGGCGCCGGCGCCACGGCCGGGCGCAAGCGTTCGGTTGCCGGTGACTGGAACAACCTGAACCACGACGCCTTCCCGCCGATCGACTGCGCTATCGCGCTGGACGAGGTGTGCATTGCCCAAGGGAAGAAGGCGTCAATCCTTTCGGCTCTGTCTGCGGAGCTCGGCCATGTCTGCATTCGCCTGCCCGACGTGGGGCACGGTGAAGACGGGCTGTCGCTGGCGCTGATCGATGCCAGCGCGGAATTCGGAGACATCGCGGCTGAGGTTCGCGAGGCGACACGCGATGGGGTGATCGAATCCCATGAACGCAACGCGATCGTGCGCCAGATCGATGAGACGATCGAGGCGCTCGCGCGTCTTCGTGCAGTTGCCAACGGAGGAAAATGAGGGTGGCTATGGGGGGCATCGCACGGGACGGCGCACGTTATCGCATTGGCCCGCTCACAACTTATGATGATCCGCAGGATCTCGAGGCATGGCACCGCAAGGCGCGGCACGGTGATGAGCGATGGTATGCATTCGGTCCAGCCCTCGGTGCGGAGGCTGTTACCGCCAAGCTTGCTCGGAAGCTCTATGAGCGTGGAGAGGCGTTTCTTTTCCAGAAGCGTGAGGGCAATGGATACCGATACTTCATCAGAAAATTAGCGAAGTCAGACGACCGAGCAGCGAGATCTCGCGATCCGTCACTGCCGCAGGGACTCGATCGGCAACTCTTGGATGCCTTGATGCAGCTGATCGATGAGGGCCTGCCGCTTCCGAGCTTTGAATTATTAGCCGATTACGCTGGCCTCTCGGACCGCCACGCGGCTCGTTATCGGCTCCAGAACCTCGAATCTCAAGGGCATGTTCGCATTGTTACCGCGAATGGCGGCGCGCGTGTCGCCGAGATCGTCGCGACCGGGCAGCGCACAGCTGAGATCGTCAAACAACAGCGGGCCTAGCCTGCGCACGGATGGGGGATTTCATGTTCAACGCATCGCTTGAACAAATGCAGACCTGGGCTGCCGGATTGATGGCATCCCGACCCGCTGATTTCGAGATCGGTACGAACTACCTGCGGCGTTGGTGGGTGATCCCGCGCAACCCGTTCTGCAATGTCTACCTCCACGAGTTTCGCGGTAGCGACGAGGATCGCGCGCTGCACGATCATCCGTGGGCGAGCACTTCAGTTATCCTGCAGGGCCAGTACATCGAGCATACGCCTGACGGGCAGTTTCTGCGTCAGCCCGGCGATGTGGCGAGCCGTCCTGCCGAGGCCTTGCATCGCGTCGAGCTGGTCGGCGATCGGGCGATTACCTTGTTCATGACCGGACCCAAGGTCCGCGACTGGGGGTTCGACTGTCCGCAAGGCTGGGTGCCTTGGCAGGACTTCGTCGATCCGAACGATCCGGGTTTGCCTGGGCCGGGTTGCGGTGAGTTTGATGCGGCTGTGGCCGAGGCGGTGTCGTGAAGGCGCTGCCGGATATTCAAGGCGGAAATGGCCGGGTTGAATGGTTCGCAACAAGCGGCTTTCGCCACGATGCGGACGTGATCTCGTCGCCACGGTCCTACGCGCAAAGGCTGATCCGCTACATTCGCGACGATTCGACCGTGCGCGCGCGAGTGATTGATCGTTTTGGGCCAGAGCATGCGCCATCGCGCGAGGAAATCGCCGCCATGCGCGATCAGCGGATGGAACACGTTACCCGGCAGAACGCCAAGCACGAAGTCGGTGAGGCGGAAGACTACGACCGCTTCGACTTCGTGGCGTGGGAGCGGGCCTTCGTGCCGCAGGTCATGATAGCGGCCGAACGGCAGTCAAGGATCTCGGTCGAAGCTGAAAAGCGCAAGGAACGCAGTCGCAAGATGGCTGCCCTTCTGGAATCGATCAACACCCGGGTGCCTGAGGCGAAGGCAATCGAGCTCCGTCAGGGGCGGCCGATGGGGCGTCCTCCGGGCAGGGTCGGTCCAGGTGATCCCGAAGGCCTGATCAAGGTGGTCGAGCACCTGACCGGCATGATGCCGGGCAGTGTCGTATCCCGTTCGCGCGCTCGTCCGTTCATCAGGGCGCGCGCCTTGGCGACGGTCCTGTTGAAGGCGCGAGGTAACTCGTGGCCAGCGACTGGGGATCTGATCGGCAATCGCGATCACTCTTCGGCCATCAATCTTGGCCGCGTGTTCTTCAGTCGGGAATTGCGGGACCCTGTCGTCATGGAGGCATGGCAGCGGTTGGCACCATGCATAGTTGGTGCTGCAAGGACGTTTGAGGAATTCCGCCTGATGGTGGAGGCCCGGCCATGAATTATGCCGCTTTCCTAGAACGTAAGGCGATCTGCGATCCTGCAACAGGGCTGGTCGACATTGACCGGCTGCGGTTGCCGGAGTGCCTGTTCCCTCACCAGCGAGACATCGTGCGTTGGGCCTTGCGCCGCGGGCGGGCCGCGCTCTTCGCTGGCACAGGGCTTGGCAAGTCCCTGATGGAATTGTCCTGGGCGCAGGCGATTCACGACGCGACCGGCAAGAGCATCCTGCATCTGGCACCGCTTGCGGTGTCGGCGCAGATGGTCCGGGAGGCCGAGAAGTTCGGTATCCCTGCGCATCTCGCCGGATCGCAGGACGATGCCGGCGAAGGGATCGCGATCACCAATTATCAGAAACTGGATCACTTTGATCTCTCCCGCTTCGGTGCGGTCATCCTTGATGAAAGCAGCATCCTGAAGAACGTGACCGGGCACTATCGGTCCATGCTGATCGCGGCGTGCAGGGCAATCCCCTTTCGTCTTGCCGCCACGGCGACTCCAGCTCCGAACGATTTCATGGAACTGGGCAACCACGCCGAATTCCTGGGGGTGCTGTCCTACACCGACATGCTGGCCACGTTCTTCATTCACGATGGTGGCGACACGCAGAAGTGGCGCTTGAAGGGCCATGCGGAAAACGAGTTCTGGCGATGGATGGCGACATGGGCCGTGATGCTGCGCAAGCCTTCGGATCTGGGCTATTGCGATGATGGGTACGACCTGCCGCCGCTGACATATGTGCCGCACATCGTACCGGTCGACTATTCGCCGCAACCCGGTGGCACGATGTTCCCAATGCAGGCGGCGACGCTGCAGGAGCGCATTTCGGCCAGGCGGGAGAGCGTGGTCCCGCGCTGTGAGCTGGCAGCGAGCATTACGCCGAGCGATCGGCCGTTCGTCTGGTGGTGCAATCTCAATGCCGAAAGCGAATTGCTCACCAGGATGATCCCTGGTGCCGTGGAGACGCGCGGCAGCGACAGTGATGACGTGAAGGAGCGTAAGCTTCTCGATTTCAGTGAGGGCCGTACTCGCGTGCTGGTCACCAAGCCGGGCGTCGCCGGGTTCGGGATGAACTGGCAGCACTGTGCTGATACCGGGTTTGTCGGTCTGAGCGACAGCTTCGAGCAGTTCTACCAGGCGGTGCGGCGGTTCTGGCGCTTTGGGCAGGCAAGCCCGGTCATTGCGCATGTGATCTCCAGCGAAATCGAGGGCGCGATCGTCGCCAATATCCGACGCAAGGAAGCCGACGCCGAACGGATGGCCGCAGCAATGGTGCGCCACATGTCCGATCTGTCGAGCGAAGCTGTGCGCGGCATGGTGCGCGAGCGGCCGGACTATCAGCCGATGCAGCCGATCGCGCTGCCATCGTTCCTTTCATCCATGCAGGAGGCCGCATGAGCATGCCGATCAAGTGCATCGATCAGGTTCTCGCCGACAATTACGCGCTCTACCAAGGCGACAGCTGCGAGGTCATTCGCGCGCTTCCGGGCGACAGCATCCACTATGGTATCCATTCGCCCCCGTTCGAAGGCCTGTACAAGTTCAGCGCCTTCGATCGCGACATGTCGAACAGTGAGGGCGATCAATTCTGGGAGCACTATGCATTCCTGATTCAGGAGATGCTTCGCGTAACGATGCCTGGCCGACTGCATTCGGTGCACGTCATGCAGCTGCCAACTTCGAAGATCCGCAATGGTCATATTGGCATGCGCGATTTCCGGGGCGAAGTAATCCGGGCTTACGAGGCGGCCGGGTGGATCTTTCATAGCGAAGTCTGCATCTGGAAAGATCCTGTCGTTGCCCAACAACGTACGAAGTCGATCCGGCTGCTGCACAAGCAGGTTGTGAAGGACAGTGCGCTTTCGGGGCAAGGGCTTGCCGATTACATCGTCAGCTTCCGCAAGCCGGGCGACAATCCTGAGCCGATTGCCGAGTGCTTCGATCGATATGTCGGAACAGATGAGCCAGATCGTTCGAAGTTTACGACGCCGAACGATGGGCGAAATTGGTATTCGATCGAGGTCTGGCAGCGCTACGCATCGCCTGTCTGGATGGACATCAACCAGACTCGCACGTTGCAGTACCGGTCGGCGCGGGATGCGAAGGACGAACAGCATATATCGCCGTTGCAGCTGGACGTAATCGAGCGTTGCATCGACCTGTGGAGCAACCCCGGCGACACGGTGCTGACACCGTTCCTCGGCATTGGCAGTGAAGTTTACAGTGCCGTTTGCATGGGCCGGCGAGGCGTCGGCATCGAACTGAAGCCGTCCTACTTCGCGCAGGCCGTGCGAAATGTGGCCGAAGCTCGCCCCGATACGGGCGACATGTTCAGTGCAGTCGCATGAACGCGCCCGCAGATTTTCGTTCACGAACAGCCGAACGTGTCGCGGCGATCAAGGATCGGATATCGCTTTCGAGCCTGATCGGCCGCGTAGTGAAGTTGCGCCGCGCCGGCCGCGAGTATGTTGGGCTCTGTCCCTTCCATAATGAGCGATCGCCTTCGTTTTCGGTCGTGGAGGAGAAGGGGTTTTATCACTGCTTCGGCTGCGGCGCCCATGGCGATGCGATCCGGTTCAAGATGCAGCACGACGGGATGACCTTTCCTGATGCGCTGACCGCGCTGGAAGGCGACGCAGGTCTGGCGCAGGCGTCTGCGGCAGTGCAGCGCGAAGCGAAGCGTGAGCGGGGAAGCAGTAAGTACGTTGACGGACGCGGGGCGGCTGCCGCCGTTTGGCAATCGGCGGGACCGGCCCGCGGCACGATCGCCGAAGCGTGGCTGCGATCGCGAGGCATCGATCCTGATGCATCGGGCGCGCTGGACGTGATCCGGTTTCACCCACGTTGCCCGGCTGCGTTGTGGCGGCCGTGGGAAGGGCCGGGCGATGCGCGTCGAACGGCGCCGGCGTTGATCACACCATTCCTGCGGGTGACGGGCGGCCGAACCGAGCGGGCGTTGCGGATGACGGGGGTGCACCTGACATTTCTGTCCGCAGATGGCCGGAGCAAAGCCTATTTCGAGCCGTACCGCGACAGGCGCACCGGGCAGATGGTCCATCCGCCGCGGCGCATGTTCTGGGGATCTTCGAAGCGGGGCGCGGTTCTGCTGCCGGCGAAAGCCCTGAATCGCGATGGCGAAGTGGCGGCCCAGCTGATCGCTCTTCTCGATCAGATCGAGAGTGGCCCGATGCTGGTTGCCGAAGGGCTGGAATCGACCTTGTCGCTGATGGCGCGGCGGCCTGATGCCCGATTGGGCTGCGCGACGCTTTCTTTGCTCAACCTGCAGGGCGGCGCGGCAGGCGTTGGCACGCATCATGCGCTGGCGACGTGGTGCATCGCGGGCGATTCGGATGCGCCCCCGTTCCTGGTCGATGAGCCGGGCAGTGTAGTGCTTGGCGTCGATGCCGACATGAAGCCGGAAACACGATGGGTGCAGGACCGCAAGGGTGCGCCTGCCGTGAAGCGGGCGCTCAGCTCGGTGGAGCGGTCACAAGTCTGCGCCGGACTGGCGAGCTGGCACTGGCGGCATGCGGGGGCGACAACTGTTGAAGCAGTCCGTCCGCCGATGGGCTGCGATTTCAATGACCTTGATCAGGGGAGATGGTGATGGCTCATAATTACTATGCGCAGTTGGAACGTCGCCCACGGACAATGACAGTCGGTCAGCTGATGACGCACCTGAAGGATCTTGATCCTGATGAGCCTGTTGTCTTCAAATCACCGCGTTACGGTGCCTTTGGCTCAGAATTGACCTACACGATCGACAGTGTCGACATCGTGCAAATGGATCGGGACGAGCGTCATTTTGAGGGCGGCGTCCGGATCGATGATGAGACTGGCGAAGAAGAAACCTACGAGCCGTGGACCCAGGTCTTCCATGAATGGCATGGCGTGGTGATCTCGTGACTGACGATCGGCTGCGCCAGATAGTCGAGCGGGTCGAGCGCCTGATGGAAGAGCGCCGCGGGATCTCGGACGATATTCGCGATGTGTTCGGCGAGGCCAAGGCGGTCGGCTACGATGTCGCGACGATCCGGAAACTGATCGCGCGCAGGGCCATGAAGCCTGACGACCGGGCCGAGTGCGACATGCTGCTCGAAAGCTACGAGGCGGCTTTGGGTGGCATGCGCGAGCCCATCGAGCCGACTTCTGCCGAACAGCGTGCCGCTGAGATGGCGCATGCGCTGCTGGCCGAGCAGATCGCCGGTCTGGAAGATCCGGCAATGGCGGCCATGCTGGTCGAGCATGTGACCTTCCTGATCGATCTGAGGGCAGAAATCGCCGTGCTGCGCCAGCAGGAGGCGGAGCGCCGCAAGGTTGCGAAGCTGGATGGCCTGCAGGTCAACCAGCTCGCCGCGGTGGTGCGCTGGATCGAGAAGTGCGCAAAGCACGGTGCCGATGTCATGCGGGCCGGAGAGGCCACCTACCTCATGTATCGCGGGACCGTAGAGGCGCGCGATGCGGCTGCCGATCCCGCCCAAGCGACCGGCGATGCCACGCTGGCGGCGAAATTCGCGAATCCGCCGCCGAAGAAGATCACCGCGCGCGACAAGCGCCTTGCTGAAACGATGCTCTGGGCCGGGGGTAGGGGATGACTGCCGAAGTAATTGTGATGACACCGCCCGATCCCGAGCGGCTTGCCTGGTACGAGATGAACGATCTCGGCAATGCCGAACGCCTCAAGGCGCGTAGCGGTGGCCTGCTGCTCTACGTACGCGACAAGGGATGGATCGCGTGGGATGGCCGGCGCTGGTCAATGGAAGACGGCGAGCGACGCGCCAACCAGCTTGCCCATGACGTCGCCCGCGCAATCCGAGAGGAGGTGAAAGCGCTGGGCGACCAGATTCGCGCCGGGCGCTTGCCCAAGTCGATGATCGAGGCGGCGGGCGAGGAGCGCGCGGCCGAAATGGCGAAGGACAAGCTGGTCGGGCTGCACAAGTGGGCGATCAAAAGCGGCAATGCGGCGCAGACGCGCGGCATGCTGGCGCAGGCGGCCGACGAGATGGCGGTTTCGCCCGAACAGTTCGACACCGACCCACTCGCCTTCAACTGCCGCAACCGGACGCTGCGCTTTGTCCATGGGCCCGAGGGCTGGTATGTCGAGGATCGGCCGCACGATCCCGAGGACCGGATCACGCGGCTTGCCGAGGTCGACTATGATCCGAAGGCCAAGGCGCCGCGCTGGTGCCTGCGCATGGAGCAGATCCAGCCCGACGAGGACCAGCGGCGGCAGCTACAGGTACTGATGGGCTATTGCCTGACCGGCCTTGTCAGCGATCAGCAGTTCTACCTCAACCAGGGCCCGGGCGGCGACGGCAAGACGATGACCTGGGGCACCTTCGCCAAGCTGATGGGCGACTATCACCGCCGGGCGCAAGTCGCCACGTTCCTGCAGGGGCCGCAGCGCGGCGGATCGGATCATTCGAGCGACCTGGCGCGGCTCTCCGGCGATATCCGCCTGGTCACCTGTTCCGAGCCGCCGAAGCGATCCACGTTCAACGCCAACCGCATCAAGGAAGTGACCGGCGCCGACACGGTGACGGCGCGCGCGCTGCGCGAGGCGGAGATCGAGTTCCTGGTACGCTGGAAGCTGATCATCGAGTGCAACGGCCTGCCGCGCGTCGATACCGGCGACGATGGCTGGTGGCGGCGCGTGCGGCAGATCCCATGGCCGTTCCAGTTCGCCAAGATGGGCGTGCCGATGGAACAGCCGCACGTGCTGCAGAAGATCCTGCTGGACGAAGGTCCGGGCATCCTCAACTGGGCGATCGAGGGCGCGCTGCTCTGGCTGAAAGAAGGCCGCGTTCCCGAATCCCGCGCGAGCCGGAGGGCGGTAGCCGAGTACCGGAGATCGACCGACCCTTTTGACGAATGGTATCTGGACTGGTGCGTCACCAACGATCGCGGGGCCAAGGCGCTATCGTCCGACCTCTACCGCAGCTTCAAGGAATCGTGCGAAGGGCGCGGCGTCGAGAAAGTGATGACGGCCACCTCGTTCGGGCTGAAGCTGGCGGAAAAGCAGCACGAGAAGAGCAAGAGCAACGGCGTGATATGGCGCCTCGGCATTCGCCTGCGCACCGAGGCCGAGCGGGCGACGCTGGAGCGCGACCAGGAGGCCGACGACGCGGCGATGAGCCCTGTTGCGGCGGCCGAGGCAGGCGGGCATCATGCGGACGGCGCGGACCTGCCGGAGGGCTGGTGAGCATGGCGCGGAGGCAGGGACAGTTTCAGGGACAGTTTCAGGGACAGTTGCCGGATAAGGGACAGTTGGGCCGGACACTGGAGGTTGTTCAATCGGGCGGGGCGATGGCATGCAGTTTAGTTGATCGGTTTTGTCGATTTCAGGAATGGACAACTGTCCCTCTGTCCCTGAACTGTCCCTGCCCGTGAGGCCAGCATTCCTGCGGCTTAGGGACAGTCGGGGACAGTAGGGACAGTTATACGGGGTTGGTGGATATATGTGCGGGTGCGCGCCTGTGCGCGGAGTGGTGCACTAACTGTCCCTCTGTCCCTGAACAGATGTTCAAACAGGAAAAAGGATCAAGGGATATGACCGAAGTCATTACCTGGCAGGAAGCCGAGGACACGCTGACGGCGGCAGTCGAGTACCTCGGGGCCATGCCAGATAGGGAACGCTCCTATCTGGCCGCAGGCTCACGCTCATGCTGGCCGTCGATCGTGCGGGACATGCAGTCCGATTATGCCGACAGTGAGGCGTTACCGTCGCCGCAGCTGACTCGGCGATGCGCCAACCTCGTCGAGCGAATGCTGACGGGAGAGAAGCCGCTGGCCGATGTGATCCCCGAAGGCCATCGTGCACTGGTGGGCCGTGTCATCGTCATGAAGCGCTGGCCTGGCGCCGATGGCTTCGGTTGGGATCGTGTGTTCCGGTCCATGGGTGGCGAGCTGTACAACCTCGCTCGTAGGCAGGTGATGGCCACCACCAGCGACGGCATGCGCAAGGCATATGAGCGTGCTATCCAGCGAGTTGCGCAAAGGTTGAGCGCGGCATCTAGCTGAAAGTGGCGGCTTTCTGGCGCGCAATGTGTCAACCCCATTCTTCATTCCGCAAACAAATAAAGGGTGTCCGTTTACGCAAGAATTGAGGGTATGCCTTGGGTACGCTGGTACCAATGCGTGCTGACGGACATCCTCTCCCATCCTGATCGGGCGACGCGGGCTGCGGCCTTCGTCGCCCGTTCTGTTCTCGGTGCTTCGTAATGGGCAAGCTCAAGGCCATGCCGCCCCGTGTGGGCGGCCTGCCGCCAAGGGTGGCCGCGATGCCCAAGGTGGCAGACCGGTTCTACCAGTCGCAGGAGTGGGCCGAGGCGAGACGACGGCAGCCCGACAAGTGGTGCACCGTGTGCGGCACCACGTCGCGGCTGATCCTCGATCACAAGGTCGAGCGGAAGGATGGCGGCGCCGATCTCGATCCGGCCAACCTCGAATGGCTCTGCCAGCCCTGCCACAACCGCAAGACGGCGGCGGCGAGGGCGCGGCGGGCGCGCGGAGGTCGGTGACGGTCGGATCGGTCGAGCCGACGTAATGATGTTGCGCGAGGGCGCAAGGGGTAGGGGGTGGTCGAAAGTTCGGGGGGCTGGGCCCCATAGGACCGCCACCCGTCCCATTCGGAGATTTTTTTCATGGCCGGTGAAGTTTCGGGCAAGGATGGCATGCCGCAATGGCTGCCCTTCGACCTGCTCGGCCATCCCGTGCCTGCAAACAAGGGGCAGAAATCTCGCCCGCAACACGCGCCAACCGCAGAAAACCTAGAGAAACTGGTCCTGCTGTTCGGCATGGGTCGCAGTGAGGCGGAGTGCGCCGCCGCAATCGGGGTCTCGATCCCGACCATGAAGAAGCACTATTTTTCGAGCCCGGAGCTTCGGCGGGCCAAGCAACATGCCGGTCTCGTCCTCGAGGCTGAATTGCTGCAGCGGCTTAACCAGCAGTCGCTCGACGGTAAGACCTCGGCGACGGAGAAGCTGCTCAAGCGTCTCGACAAATCACGGCTTGGGCCGACGCCGGTTGCCCCGGGGAAGCCGAAGAAGCGCAAGGGCGTGAAGGAAGAGCGGCGGGATGCTGCCTGGGATGCCGGCCGCGAGGACGATGGCTGGGGGCCGCTCCTGCACGGCGAGAGCGGGAAGCCGCTCCCGAACTGACCTATGACCGAATGGAACTTCGCGTGCCCGGACTGGAAGGACCGGCTGCGCGAAGGGCGAAGCCTGATCCCTGATTTGCCGCTCGACCGAGAGATGGCAACGCGGGCGGTGCGGATCTTCAACAAGCTCCGCCTGCCCGATGTCGGGGACCGGCCCGAGATGCGGATCGCTGCTGGCGATTGGCAGCGTGACACGGTGGCGGCGCTCTTCGGGTCGCTACTGCCGGACGGCCGCCGCCGTGTCCGCAAGATCTTCGAGCTGGTCCCGAAGAAGAACTCGAAGACGACGAAGGCCGGTGCGATCGGCGTGACGGCCCTGTTGATGGACCCGGAGCCACGGCAGCCATATTACCTGTTCGGCCCGACGCAGGAGATTGCGCAGCGCGGCTTCAACCAGGCCGAGGGCATGATCCTCGCCGATCCGGTGCTGCGCCAACGGTTTCACATAAAGGCGCATCTGAAAACGATCGTCGACCGGGTGACGGAATCGACGCTCAAGGTGCAGACCTTCGACGAGAAGGTTTCAACCGGCGGCATCCCGAAGGGGGCGATCGTCGACGAGCTGCACATTCTCGGCAAGGTCCACTACGCAAGCCGCGTGCTGGGCCAGATCTGGGGCGGCATGGTCTCGCGACCAGGCGCGTTCCTCTACATGATCACGACGCAGTCGGATGAACCGCCTGCCGGCGTGTTCAAGGAAGAGTTGCAGCTGGCCCGCGCCGTTCGCGATGGCCGGGTGACGGGGGAGGCGGCGACCGTGCTGCCGATCCTTTACGAGTTTCCGGAAGAGTTTCAGACCGATCCGAAGCGGCCTTGGAAGGACCCGGCTTGCTGGCCGATGGTCCTGCCGAACCTCGGCCGGTCGGTGCAGATCGAACTGCTGCGCCCGCAATTCTTCGAGGCGGTAGAGAAGGGCGACGCTGAACTGGCGCGATGGTCGTCGCAGCACCTGAATATCGAGATCGGCCTTGGCCTGCATGCGCAGCGCTGGCGCGGTGCAGACTTCTGGCTTGCCGCTGGGGAACCGGGACTAACGCTGGAAGATCTGCTCGATCGCTGCGAGGTCGCAGTCTGCGGCATCGATGGCGGCGGGCTGGACGACTTGACCGGACTTGCTGTGCTCGGCCGCGAGCGGGAAACCGGCAATTGGCTGGCCTGGTGTCGGGCATGGGCCATGCGGGACGTGCTGGACCTGCGCAAGGACGTAGCGCCGCGGCTGCTAGACTTCGAGAAGCAGGGCACGTTGACGCTATGCGACAGTGCGACGCAGGATATTGATGAGGTGGCGGCGATTGTCGCCCAGGTGAACGCAAGTGGCCTGCTGCCTGAGAAGGGCGCGGTCGGTCTCGATCCGCTCGCGGTGGGCGGCCTGATCGATGCGCTGGTCGGCCAAGGCCTGACGGACGAGCAGCTCGTCGCGGTCGGGCAGGGATTCAAGCTTTCGTCGGCGGTGTGGAGTTCGGAGCGCAAGTTGCGCGACGGAACGCTGCGCCACGACGGCACGGACATGATGGCCTGGTGCGTTGGTAACGCCAAGGCCGAGCAGCGAGGTAACGCGGTGTACATCACCAAGGAAGCGGCAGGGAAGGCGAAGATCGACCCGCTGTGCGCGCTGTTCGACGCCGTCAAGTTGATGGAGCGCAACCCGGAGGCGGCAGGCAAGAACGTTTCACCTTATCGTGAACGCGGCTTCCTGGTGATCTGATGGGCTGGCTTGCGCAGATCTTCGGTCTCGAGCGCGACGGCAATGGTGGAATTCCATCGCCAGCCCCTCGCGCGATGTCGGGCGGTGCGACCGAGTTTGTCATCAACTCGCCCGCTGACCTTGAAGAGGCTCTCCGCCTTGGTAATGTTTCGGCATCAGGCCAGTCCGTCACGGCGGATTCGGCGATGCGCGTCGCCGCCGTGTTTGCATGTGTGCGAATTCGAGCTGGTGCCGTGGCGAACATGCCGCTGGGTATCAAGCGTCGCGTAGATGATCGAACCCGTGTCGATGCCACCGATCATCCCATGTGGATGGTGGTCAATCGTCGGCCGAACGTCTGGCAGAAGCCGGCGCAGTTCAAGCGAATGATGGAGGCCCATGTCCTCCTGCGCGGCAATGCCTATGCCTTCAAGGGTCGGAACATCAAAGGTCAGGTGACCTCGCTGACGCCGCTCCATCCAGATCGTGTCGAGCCACGCCAACTTGACGATCTGACGATGGAATACATCTGGACCCGGAAGAATGGGGCCAAGGTGACGTTCAAGCAGGACGAGATCCTGCACCTGATGGGATTGTCATTCGACGGCATCAAGGGTCTTTCGGTCATTGGCATGATGCGCGAAGCGGTCGGCATCGCCCTGGCCATGGAATCGCACGGCGGCACTGTGTTCCGCAACGGTGCCAACGTGACTGGCGCTTTGAAGCTCCCTGCAGGTCGGACGCTCAGCGAAGAACAGGCCGAGAAGCTCCGCGGCGAAATGGATCAGTTCCGCTCGGGCGGGGCACGAGAGGGGAAGGTCATCGTTCTCGAGGACGGCCTCGAGTTCCAGCAGATGGCTCTCTCGGCTGAAGACGCGCAATGGCTGGAAGCGCGCAAGTTCTCGCGTGGCGACATCGCCATGTTCTTCGGTGTACCGCCGCACATGATCGGGGACACCGAGAAGTCGACCAGCTGGGGGACGGGCATCGATGCCCAGTCACAGGGCTTCGTCAGCTACACGCTCGAGGATAGCCTCACGGCATGGGAAGAGGCCATCGGCCTCGACTGCCTGGACTGGGTGAAAAATCCGGAACTCTACGCGCGCTTCAACCGCAATGCCCTGGTGCGCGGTGACCTGAAGACGAGGTGGGAAGCCTACGTGAAGGGCCTGCAGTGGGGCGTGATGAGCCCGAATGACGTGCTCGCAAAGGAAGACGAGAATCCCCGCGAAGGCGGCGACATCTACTATCCGCCGCCGAATACGGCTGGCAAGACTGGAGACGGCAATGTCACTCCGTAACCTACCGCAGGCCCGCTGCCCGCAGCGGCCGCAGAATTTCCAGTGGGACGCGCCCTCCGACGCATTCGCTCGCTGGGCTGAAGGCCCGCAGGCAGCGACCAGCGACGATGCGACCACGATCTCCATCTATGACGTGATCGGCACCGACTGGTGGACCGGTGAAGGCGTAACTTCGAAACGCATCGCCGCCGCGCTGCGCTCGATCGGGGAACGCGACGTAACCGTGAACATCAATTCGCCGGGCGGGGACATGTTCGAGGGTATCGCGATCTACAACCTGCTCGCAGCACACAAGGCGAAAGTGACGGTCAATGTCATCAGCCTTGCGGCCAGTGCCGCTTCCATCATCGCGATGGCCGGAGATACGATCAACATGGGCGTCGGATCGTTCATGATGATCCACAATGCCTGGGGCGTTGTAGTCGGAAACCAGAACGATTTCCGCGATGCGGCCGATGTGTTCGCAGGCTTCGATGGTGCCCTGGCGGATATCTACGAGGCCAGGACCGGGATCAAGCGCGGCGAAATCGTTTCGCTGATGGATGCCGAGACCTTCATGGGTGCCGAGGATGCCATTCGTCGCGGCTTTGCTGACAGCACAATGGCTGATGAGCCTGCCGGTGAGACGGCAACCAATTCCATCGATCGCAACCTGTTGGCGCGCCGTACTACCGAGGCGGCGCTTGCCCGGGCCGGATTTTCTCGCGGGGATCGTCAGCAGATGATCGCTGCACTTGGAGGTGCCCAGCGTGATGCAAGCACTTCGCCCGCCGCGCGTGATGCAGGCAACCATCTAACGGGACTTCGCGCCCTTATCGCGACCCTCCAAATCTAGAGGAATCTCACATGAAGATGTTCCACTTGGTGGCGGCTCTCGCAGTCGCCTGTTTCGCCCTGTTCGGCGCGCCGGCTATGGCTGCCGATGTGATCGGGCACAGTGCTCATTCGCTCAACCATCTCGGGATGATCGGCTTGGGTGGCGTTCTCGGCGCTGCCGGCGCCGCCGATGCTACCCAGCGTATTCGCGGCATCATTCGCGCCCGTGCCGATGCTCCCGACATCAACGCCACGATTGCCGAACTGAACCGGACCTTCGCTGCTTTTCGCGAGCAGAATGACCGTCGCCTGGCTGACCTCGAAAGTGGTCGCGAGGATGTGGTCACCAACGAGCATGTCGATCGCATCAACGCCTCGGTCACTGAGCTGACGCAGGCAGTCGAAGCGCAGCAGGAAACGATCAACGCCCTGCGGATCGGCGGCGGTAGCGGCAACGCGCCCAGCGCTGAAGCGCGCGAGCACACGCAGGCCTTCAACACCTGGTTCCGCCGCGGCGTCAACGAGTCGGCGCTTTCGGACCTGCAGGTTCGTGCGGGGCTTACCACCCAGAACGATCCGGACGGCGGATACCTGGTCCCGGAGGAGATGGATCGCACCATCTCGCGCGTACTCGGCACGGTCTCGGCCATGCGCGGGCTTGCGCGAGTGGTGATGGTCTCGGCACAGGAATATGCCGCGCTGGTCAGCCAGGGTGGCACGAATTCGGGCTGGGTGGGCGAGGAAGATGCTCGCCCCGAGACCGATACGCCGACCCTGTCGAAGATTGTCGTCAACAGCGGCGAGATCTACGCCAATCCCGCAGCAACCCAGCGCTCGCTCGACGATGGCTTTTTTGATGTTGCCGCATGGCTCGCCGAAGAGGTCTCGATCGAGTTCGCCGAGGCGGAAGGCGCGGCCTTCATTTCGGGCAATGGCATCAACAAGCCGAAGGGCATCCTGTCGTATGACACCGTGGCGAACGCAAGCTACGCTTGGGGCAAGCTCGGGTTTGTCGTGACCGGCGGAGCTGCCGCTTTTGCTGCCTCCAACCCGGCCGATGCGCTCTTCGACCTCTACTACAGCTTGAAGGCTGGATACCGTAACGGTGCCGGGTTCCTCACGAGCGACGCTGTTCTGGGCACCATCCGCAAGTTCAAGGATGGCCAGGGCAACTACCTCTGGGCGCCGCCGACCGCAGACATGCCGGCGAGCATCATCGGCAAGCCTGTCTACACCGACGACAACATGCCGGCGCTGGGTGCCAACGAATTCCCTGTCGCTTTCGGCAACTTCCAGCGTGGCTATATGATTGCCGATCGACTGGGCGTTCGCGTCCTGCGCGATCCCTTCACCAACAAGCCGAACGTGCACTTCTATACCACGAAGCGCGTCGGCGGTGCGGTCACCAACTACGAGGCGATCAAGCTCCTCAAGTGCTCGACCTGACGGTTTGAGCTTCTGAACGGCAGCCCCGGTCTCGGCCGGGGCTGTAGCCGGCCTCGCCGGTGTATCTCATCCCCTGCGGGAGAATTTCGATGCGTGATCTTCATTCCAACGTCGCTCTGGCGACGCTGATCGGCGCCGCCTCGTTGGCGGCTGACAATACCCCGGGTGCAGTTGACCTGCTTGGTTACAGCTCGGCCGAAATTGCCCTTGCCATCGGTATCGGCGGCATCACGTTCACTAGCTCGAACAAGATCGAGTTCGTGCTGACGCACTCGGACGACGATTCGACCTATACGGCGGTCACCGATGACGACATGATCGGTGTTACCGGCATTTCCAGCGGCATCATCAAGTCGCTGACTTCGGCCCATGCGGCAGCTGCCAGCTACCGTTACGGGTACAAGGGGGGCAAGCGCTACCTGAAGTTGCTTGCCGATTTCAGCGGCACCCACGGCGCCGGCACGCCGATCGCTGCCATGGTGATCAAGGGCAACCCTGAAGTTGCTCCGGTCGCTGACCAGGCCTGATCGGCAGCCATGAACAGCAGGCCCGGCGCGGACACGTGCCGCGCCGGGATCTACTGACGAGGTTTCCATGATCTTCGAGCTGCTGCACGCGCCCTATGCCAGCGAGTACGGCGAAGCATTGCTTCCGCTGGCCACGTGCAAGGAGCAGCTGAAGGTCGACATCACTGATGATGACGACTTGATCGCAATCTTGCGTGATGCGGCTCTGGAATTCGTCGAGCAGTATTGCTCGCTTCGCCTGAAGGAGACGGCCGGCCTGATCTGGAAGGCAGAGCGCTTTCCGTGCGTCGGCCAGTCCATCAAGTTGGGTGTCGGGCCGGTCTCGGCCATCACGGCGATCGAATGGCTCGATGGTGATGGTGCGACGGTGAACGGCACGCTTTCCGACTATCGTCTCGGCCTGCATAACGAGGTGCTGCCAGCAATCGGCGGCTCATGGCCATCGAACGTGGGCGGCGGCGTGCAGATCACATTCACGGCCGGGTATGCGGATGACGCAGCGCCGTCCAGCCTGCTGCAGGCAGCAAGGATGTTCCTCGGTCACCTCTACATGTTCCGCGAGGCGGTGACCGATCGGGGGACCGAGGCAGAGGTGCCATTCGGTGTCCGTCAGCTCTGCTCTCGTTTCCGTGGAGTGGTGATCTGATGCGTTTGTCAGCTGGGGATCTGGATCGCCGGATCACATTCCAGTCCCGCAGCGAAACGCAGGGCGGCGCGCACAATCGCAAGACCGTGAACTGGGTGAACTTCGCGACGATGTGGGCGCAGGTGCAGGACACGCTGCCCAGTCGCGCGGAGAGCATCGATGACAACATGGCCATACAGCGCCGGCCGTGCCGTATTCGCTGCCGGTTCCGTGAGGACATCACCTCCGACATGCGCATCATCTACGGCAGCCGGACGCTGCGGATCATTTCTGGGCCCGTTGAAATCGGCCGTCGGGAAGGTCTGGAACTGATGGCGGAAGAGTATTCAACCGAAGGGACAGCACCGTGAAAGCTGAGATCTCGATGCCCAAGCTGATGAAGCAGATCAGCATCAAAGCAGTCGTGACCGGCGCAAGGCAGGTCCGGTTCCGGATCTGGCTGGGCACAAAAGTGATGCTCTTGGCAGCCTGGATCATCGGTTGCTCGATCGAGATCGACACAACGCAGGAAGGTGACCAGTGAGCCGCGATTTTCCGGTCAATGGGCTGAAGGAACTCGACGCGTTCCTCTCTGCGTTGCCGGCGAACATGCAGAAGGGTGCCTATCGTGCCGGGCTCACGGCAGCTGCTGCTGTTGTTCGTGATGAGGCTCGCATGCTCGCATCGCGATCTTCCGGCAAAATGGCTAGGGCCATAAAATCTGGTTCGCCGAGACAGAATCAGGACGGGTCATTCTCGATCACGGTTCGTCTTGATCCCAAATCACCGCATGCGTTCATTGGCGTATTCCAGGAATACGGTGTGGCACCGCATCTCATCAGCGCTGGCGACGCCTCAGTAACCACCCGATCGCTGAACAAGCGTGCGAAAAAGAGCGGCGTACTGAAGAAAATGGATAATGGTCTGATCCGCGTTGGTGGATACGACTATATGAATGGTCCGCGTGGACAGCGCACCAGCGCAGATACGCTGAAGATCCGAGACGCGTTTATCGGCGGTGCCGTCTTCCATCCCGGGCACGCTGCCCACCCGTTCATGCGCCCAGCACTAGACATAAAAGCAGATGAAGCGATCAAGGCCTTTGCCTCGAAAATTCGCGATTACCTTGAAGGAAAGACTGGCTTTGCAGTGCCGGTTGACGAGGCGGACTGATGGACGGCTGCGCGGCGCTCGTGGCAGTCGCGATCGCGGACGCGGCCCTGACTGCGCTCGTCCCTGCTGCGAAGATCATGGCTGGCCCGTTGCCGCAGGGTACGAGCTTGCCGGCGATTACCTTTCGGCGTGTGTCGACCACGACGCGCAGCACGCTCGTGAAGGGAGCGACGACTTTCGTCCGCGAGCGAGTGCAGGGCACTGTCCATGCGGTAGACTATGACAGCCAGACCACGATCCAGAAGGCCCTTATCAAGGCGGCGCATGCCACCTTTCCCGATGTCACCGGGCTTATCAATGTGACGGTCCACCACGACAGCGGCGGCCCGGACTTCATGAACGAGGAAGCCAGCATCTACCTCGGCAGCGAGGACTTCCGCGTCACCTACAGCGAGGAGCGCTAGAATGACCGCGAAGAAGAAGGGAGCGCTGGTTAGGGCAGTCGCTCTTCGAAGGTTTAAGATTGCGATCAGGGGCAAGAAGGAGCCGAGGGCCGTAAAGAAAGACGCGGTCCTGTCTTTGCCCGCGGCCCAGTTCGACGATTTTGAAGCGGTTGGCCTGGTCAAGCGTGCGCCCGCAGCCGAGCCCGCAGAGTAGGCTGATCGCCCAGTAGTTTGCCAATCCCGGCAAAGTCCCGCCCGCTTCGCGCGGGCTTTTTCGTGCATGGAGCAGTTAGATGAATGCGATTACTTCGGCCGGGACCACTCTCGGCATTTCGGCCGGCGCGCCCGCGACCTTCAACCAGGCGGGCTTCGAGGCGCTGACTTTTACTGGTATCGGCGAAGTCACGAGCATCGATGGCGACCTTGGCCGTGTCTACAATCTTGTGACGCACAATCCGCTGGCGACCCGCGCGACGGTGAAGAAGAAGGGCTCATACAATTCCGGCTCGGTTACGCTTCAGCTCGCGATCGACCGCGATGATGCAGGCCAGGTGCTGGCTCTTGCCGCCCGGGATAGCGATGCGAACTACTCGTTCGAGCTGACCTTGCAGGATGGCACTGTCATCTATTTCCAGGGCCTCGTGATGAGCTTCCCGATCAACGCCGGCAACGTCGACTCGATCACTGCCGGCACAATCTCGATCGAGATCACGGCCGACGATTCCGGCAATGACTTCGTCGAGGTCGCCGCGGCCTGATCCTGATCAGATCCGTGAATCTTGGCCCGCCCCGCGCGGGCTTTTTCATGTCCGGCCCGCCGTCACGGAGGCGGGTCGGACGCCCTTCCGTGAAAGGATAATATCATGGCAATCGATCTCTCGCAGAAGCTGATGCCGACGATCGGCATGGTCGCGATCAAAAACGCCGATGGCTCGCCCATGCTGGACGGCGACGGCAAGCCCGCCTTTGCCCGCATGCATACGCCTGCGTCGAAGACCTGGGAGGTGGCGCACGCCAGCCAGCGCCGCAAGAGCATGCGCCGTGTCCGCGAACATGGTGGCCGGATCGAAGCGGTCGCGGACGACCTGCAGGACACGATCGAGTTTCTCGTCGCCGTCACTGAGGAATTCGTGAACGTCGCGATGCCGCTGCCGGAAGGACAGACCGGCGCAAAGGCCCTTGTCCGTGCGATCTACGAGAATCCGCAGCTCGGCTACATCCGCGACCAGATGGAAGCCAACAGCAAGGATTGGGGCGCTTTTTTGGATCAGTCGGAGAGCAACTGACGCTCTTCGTCCAGCAGCTGGCGTGGCTCAACACCGCGCCGGACAAGCGCAAGGGCGACAAGAAGGACGCCCGGCTAAACCCGACGCGGCGAGAAACCCTGTTCAAGCAGGGCGCGCCGATCCACCTGCCGGACAATCCCGCCCCGCACATCACCGACTGGCTGATCGATATCGGGCCCATCATGGGCGACGATGCTATCGGGTGGCGGGACATGACCGCGTGGCAGGAACTGACCGGCATCGCACTGCAGCCCTGGGAGGCGCGGGAGATCCGCCGCCTCTCCAAGGTCTACATCAACCAGTACCATGATGCCCGGGCTCCCGATTGCCCGGCGCCGTGGGCCGGCGCTCACGCCGACATCGTGAGCAACCGCGACCGTGTGAACAGTCAGGTTCGCGCGGTCTTCAGTGGCATGCGCAAGGTCGGTTCCCGCCGGCCCGATTAATCCAGGCGATCGAAGGAGGCGAGAATGGCAGGAGGTGTCCCCGCAGGCCGTCTCGGTATCGAAATCTATGCCGAAATCGCCCGGTTGCAGGCCGATCTCGACAAGGCGAAGCGTGCGGTCAAGGCCGCCTCCAAGCAGATCGCTGACGATGCCAAGCACGCCAACGACAATCTCGGCAATATGGGCAGCGGCCTGCGATCCGCGAACGACAACCTGTCGCGTTTCGGCGGTACGTCCCGTCTTGCCAGTCACCATGTCCAGAACCTCGCCTTCCAGTTCCAGGATATGGCCATTGGCTTGCAGGGCGGGCAAAAACCTCTGACCGTCTTCCTGCAGCAGGGCTCCCAGATCGCAGGCGTTATGGCGCAGGCCGGCATCGGTGTTGGCGGGCTGGTCCGGCAGATCGGCAGCATGGTGCTAGGGTTTGCTGCCGCGCATCCGATCCTGCTTGCCGTTGGCGCGGGAATCGGCGTGGCGTCGGTGGCGTTCAAGGGATTCACCGACATCCTCGAGAACAAGGCGCCGGTCGAGGACTACATCAAGACCCTCGGGTTGACCGATGAGGAGGCCAAGAAGCTCACCGACACGCATGTCACGCTGGGAGATACCGCGAAGGCGGCATGGGACACGATCAAGGAAGCCTTGGGGCTCGAGGATGTGTTCAGCACGCTTAAGGGCTGGGTCAGCGATGCCGCGAAGTGGCTCTATGACCAGTTCAAGAACGCCACGGCTTCTGTCTACGGCGCGTTCAAGGCAACCTATGACAACATCGGCTATATCTGGGAAAACCTGCCTGCGCTGGTCGGCGATGCGATGCGCTATGCCGTCAACGTCTCGATCGAGCGGCTGCAGTTCCTGGTCAATGCCGGCATCATCGCTCTCAATGCCATGGCGGACAAGGCCAACGACGTTTTCGGGACCGACTTCGGCCACCTCAACAAGATCGACCTTGGCGGGCTGAAACTTCAGTACAGCGCCGCCGGGCAGGAGCTGGGCGCTCGCTTCCAGTCGTCCTACAATGCGGCCCGATCCGAGGCGATGGCTGCATTCGGTCGCTTCGAGGACCGTGTGATCGCCAACCGCAATGCGCGCCTGCTCGCGCAGGCAAAGGAGCTGATCGACAAGCGCAAGGATGCGGCGACGAAGGCAGCCAAGGATACTGCGGACAAGGAAAAGGAGGTCTGGGACTTCCTTGCCGAGTGGCAGACCGGCCTGCTCAGTTCCGTGGAGAAGCAGCTCGAAGCCAACCAGGCGGCAGACTGGAAGGAATTCACCGACGCGCTGGCCAATGATGGCAGGTTCGCGTGGGAAGAGAATGAGCGGGCTGCCATGGACGCCAAGCGCGCAGCCGATGCATATGCGGACAGCATTGGCAACCTGATCGGCATGCTCGGGAATCTTGGTTCCATGGGGCAAGGGATCGGGGCCTTGCTCGGCGTCTTTAACGGACAGACTTCCGCGATCGGCGGTCCGATCGGCGAGCTGCTCAACATGGGCACGGGGCAGACGCGTTATGACGACCGGCTCAATCGGGAAGTGGCCATCACCATCGGCGACGAGGTCAGCAAGATCTTCAAGGCCAACGGTGACTTCGCGAAGACGTTCTCGGGCATCCTGCAGAGCGCCGGCACTGGCATGATCGCCGGCAGCGCCGTCTTCGGCAAACAGTCGTCGAGCGAGAAGGTTGGCTCGGCCATCGGTGGTGTGCTGGGCAAGGAAGCCGGGAAGGCGCTGGGTAAGGTGGTTGGGGGCACGCTGGGCAAGGCACTAGGGCCGCTCGGCTCGATCGCCGGGGGCATCCTTGGCAGCGTCATTGGCGGGCTGTTCAAGTCGGTGAAGTGGGGCCGCGTGGACCTGTCATCGCAGGGTGTCTCGGCGACGCAGGGCAACAGCGACTCCTCTGAGCGTGCCGCGCTTGCTGCGGGCAACAGCATTTTCGGTTCGCTCACCGATATTGCGGATGCGTTCGGCGGTACCGTCGGGGACTTCGGTTCGATTTCTGTCGGGGTGCGCCATGGCGACTATCGCGTGAATACGGGCGGCACCTCGCTCAAGAAGAAGAACGGTGCTGTCGACTTTGATCAGGACGCTGAGGCTGCGATTGCCTATGCCATCCAGGAGGCCATCAAGCGCGGCGCGATCGATGGCATCCGAGCGAGCACGCAGAACCTGCTCAAGTCTTCCGACGACCTGCAGAAGAATCTCGAGAAGGCGCTCAGCTTTGAGAACGTCTTCAAGCAACTGGAAAGCCTGCGCGATCCGCTCGGCTATGCGCTCGACGAACTGCAGACCGAGTTTGACCGGCTCCGCAAGATCTTCGACGAGGCCGGCGCGTCGGCGCAGGAATATGCCGACCTCGAGGAACTGCTCGCCCGCAAGCGGCAGGAGATCATCGATGACCAGGCGCAGAAGGCCATCGACGACCTTGCCGATCGTAACTCGCTGGAAGTCCAGATCCTCCAGATGCTTGGCCGTTCGGAAGAAGCGGTTTCGCTCGCGCGACTGCAGGAACTGGCTGCGATGAAGGAATCGCTGCGGCCCTTGCAGGAGATGGTCTATCAGCTCGAGGACGCGCAGGCGATCATCGACAAGTTCGGCCCGCTGGCCGACGACCTGCGCGCCTTCAAGCAGGAGCTGCTCGGCGGCGACGGCATCGCCAACAGCTTCGCCTACCTCACCGCCAAGTTTCGCGACACGGCCGCGCTGGCCAAGGCCGGCAATGCCGAGGCGCTGGCCAATCTGCGCGGCGACGCGGGCGCCTATCTCGAGGCGGCCAAGGGCAATGCAGGGTCCGATCTCGATTATAGGCGCGCGCTCGGCGAAGTCCTCGCCGCGACCGATGCCGGCATCTTCGCGGCCGAGACGCAGGTCGACTACGGCCAGATGCAGATCGATGCGATCAACAACACCGCCGATATCCTCACCAGTATGCAGGATGAGCTGACCGCCTACGTCGATCGGCTCGTGAACCAGGGCGCGTTCGTCGAGCGGACCCTGCGCCGTGTCGAAGGCGAGGGCTGGCTGATCCGCACCGACAGTAACGAGCCGGTCCAGGTGGAGGTCGTTTCCTGATGCGCATCATTCGCCCAGCGACAATCGACAACCTCGATCTGACGCTGACCGCATCGAACGTGCCGGAGGCGCCGCCTGCGGCCTACTCGGGCGGCGCGTCATACGATGATGGTGATACCGCGTCCGACCTGCAGGGTGATGGGTACACCTATAAGGTCTACGAGAGCTTGCAGGACAGCAACTCCGGGAATGCCCTGACGGACACCATCTGGTGGCTCTACCTCGGCGAAACCTATGCCGAGTGGAATGTCGGCTCGACCTACGGCGTCAACTACATCGTCATCTCCAGTACGACGCATCATGCCTACCAGTCGCTGCAGGCTTCCAATACGGGCCACTCGTTGTCGGACGCGGCCTGGTGGCTCGATCTGGGCCCAACCAACCGGTACAAGATGTTCGACCAGTCGAACTCGTCGCAGACGCAGAACGGCGACACGATCGACGTGACGACGCAGGTCGACGGCCGTGCTGACAGCGTTTCAGTGCTGAACATGGTTGCGGCCACGGTGCAGATCATCATGCGCACCGTCGAGGATGGCGAACTCTATAACGAGACGTTCAATCTCGTGTCGAACAGCGGCGTCAACAACTGGTACGAGTATTTCTTCGAACCGGTGGTGCGCAAAGGCGACCTGACTGTTTATGACCTGCCGCTCAATGCCGATCCCGAGATCCAGGTGATCGTTTCCGATCCCGGCGACACAGCGAAAGTTGGATCGCTGGTCATTGGCCAGAGCCGCGACATTGGCGTGCTAATCCATCCCTCGAAGATCGGAATCACCGACTACAGCCGCAAGGAAACCAACGAGTTCGGCGACTTCACGATTGTCGAGCGCAACTTCGCGAAGCGGGCGACCTACAAGATCGTGATCGAGGAAGACAAGGCCGACGCTATCGCGGCGCTGCTCGCCCTTTACCGGGCAACCGCGGTCGTTTTCGTCGGTGTCGAATCCATCACCTCGACGTGGATCTACGGCTTCTACCGCGACTGGGAGATCGACTTTGCCGATCCCAACGAGGCCTATCTCAATATGGAATTGGAAGGTTTGACCTGATGCCGTTGCAGGATCTCACGTCGCCGCCCACGGCGCCTTCACGCAGCGACGATCCCGATCTGTTTATCGAGCGCGCCGATGATTTCGTGGCCTGGTTCGGGACGTTCGTTTCCGAAATGCAGACGTTGACGGCGCAGCTCGAAGCCACGGCAGCGCTGATCGCGGTGGCACCGGCATACGCCGACGCGGCGCTCAAGACGATCGCTGACAGTGGCCTGACGCCCGCTGCGGACAAGCTGCCCTATTTCAGCACCGCAAGCGCCGCCGCATTGGCGACACTCACCTCCTTCGGCCGCTCGCTGATCGATGATGCCGATGCATCGGCCGCGCGCACGACGCTCGAGTTGGGAAGCGCAGCGACCTCAAATACCAGCGCTTTCGATGCAGCAGGGACCGCCTCGGCAGCGGTGTCGTCTCACTCAAGCAGCACGAGCGGCATCCACGGCATTTCGGCCTTCATGGCTACCGTGCTTGACGATGCAGACGAAGCTGCCGCTCTCGCAACGCTGGGCGCACAATCCGGCCTCACCTTCACGAGCAATGCCAACGGCTACGCGATCGGCATCCCGATTGGCGGAACGACCTACTATCTGCAATTCGCGACGGGGGGGGCGCTGACCACGACTGAGGGCACGCAGACGATCACATGGCCGGTGATGTTCGGCACCGCATGTCTCTTTGCAGACGTGGGTACGAACATAGGCTCGGCCGGGAACAGTGCCGACCACGCCTTTCAGCTTGTCGGGACGCCGGGATTGTCGTCGGCGACGGTCTACCTCCAGCGTTACGGTGGCGGCGACTGGACTGATTCTGTCAGGCCGCTCCTTTGGGGCTTTGGCCACTGATGCGCAAGGAACTCATCGACCAGTTCGCGCACGTCTTTGCCGCCCTCGTCGCGCTCCTGCCGGCCGCGCTCTGGCCTGCCCCTGTATCGTTCGGATGGGCAGGATTCGCCTGCGGGTTCGTGCGCGAGATCACCGAGGAAGAAAAGATCACCGTGCCGCACTTCGCGCATGCGCTCGGTTCCTGGCGTGACCTGACGTTCTGGACCGTGGGCGGACTTATCGCAGGATTGGGAGTCTCGTAAATGCCGGCACCTGACATCACTCCGCTTCCCGATCCGCCGCTGCGTTCGGAAACACCGGCGACGTTTACGGCAAAGGCGGAGGCGTGGGTGGCCGCGCTTGTAGACTTCGTCACCGAAATAAATGCGTTTGGGGATTACTGGGACAGCTACTCTCCATCGCAACAGTACATCTGGTCGTTCTTCTTCACGACCACGCCCACGGACGGCGAAGTGCTTGCTTTGCATGTTGCTGGCGCGGACTTCACGATCCCGGCCGATTTCACCGCAGGGCTACAATCCAGCATCGGCACCAATCCGACGAGT
>NZ_CCBH010000132.1:0-55893 GCF_001368935.1 Novosphingobium sp. KN65.2 | reverse complement strand
ACGGACTGGCGGGTTTCGGAGGCGTCAAACCGGCCCTGGAGCGACCAACTAGGGCGCCTTGCAGATCGACCGCCTTTCAAATTTTTAATCCGGCAGCTGCCTTTCCGGAATCGCCGAAATCGAACTCATACAGACTCACTTCACCCGGTCCCGTAAGCCGAGATCCGCCTCATGCTTCCGCAATTCACTGGTTAGTCGGCGCGACATAGCGGCCCATGAACAGGATCAGCCCGGTGCGCCGGTCGCGTAAGACAAACAGAAACGGCTTGTCCGCGCGGAAGATGGTCGGCGGCGGCGGCGGGCTTCTCCTTCCGGTGACGATGTCATTAATCACCGCCGTCGCGGCAGCGGCCTCCGAGCCGTCCTCGTCCACATCGAGCCATGCCTTGTGAATGATATGGGAGATTTTCAGACCAACCACTTCCGAACCCTGACTGTAAGAGGGAAGTTGCGCCATGCCTGAAAAATCGGCGTCATCGGAGAAAGCAGTGGGGGCCCCCATAGTGCTCAACATTTTTGCGAAATCGATGCCGTATTCCAGGTGCATCTTAGGCAGTGTAAGGACTGTATCGCGAGGCTCGGCAGCATCGAGCGCGGTGAACCAGTTGCCAAGTTCTTTATCGGTCAACCCTGCCTCGAACTTCGGCAGACCCTTGGGAGAATGAGGCAGGAAAACCACCATGCTCACCTCCCCACCAACATAATGCAGCTCAATGGCTTGAACGCCGTCACCCTTGACCACGGCAAAGTAACTGCGTTGGTTCATAAGTGGCGTAGACTGCTTGGTTCCGTCCAGCCGGGTGAATGGCTCTACCTTCGTTTCGGACTTCACAAAGGGCTGATCCCAGCGTCCCTTCCAGTAAATCGTGTTGACCAGCACCGTGCTGGTCTCAGGGGTCACAACGCCCTTCTCCAGCAGCTCGGCGATTCGGTCGTGCGTGGCCGTAGCTACCCAGGCGTTGATGTCCGCTCGTGCCTGCTCGGGGGTGGCCGCAAAGTTGGCCCGTTGCAGCCCGGCCTTCATCTGGCTCTGCACGTCAGCCAAATAATCGGGTTTCATCGGCATGCCGCCCTGAATCCAAATTGCGTTCGCGGTTTGCAGCACGCGACTCTGGCCAGAGAAGTTCATGGTTGCGAATACACCGGCACTGGCCCGGAAATAGGCATCCGGTGCAGCGCCATAATGGAGGACACTGCGCAATTCGTCCGCTGTCTTGCCGACCGCGCCGCGATAGGCAAGCGCCACCGCTGTCGAGACACTGGCCGGGGACAGGAACAGATTGTCGCCAGACGAGATTGTTCGCTTGTAAAGATCGAGCGAGAAAGCGTTAATACCAGCAACGGCACCTTGTGCATCAGGCGGCAAGGTGGCCTTGATAGCCCCGTAAGGATCGGTTTGCACGGTGAACGAGGCTGGCGCTACGGCTTCTTGCGCCATGGCGGAAACCGGGAGGGCCGCCAGTGCCGCAAGCGTCGTGACTAGCTTGACGATCTTCATATTCACGTTGCCATTCAACCACATTTGCGATGCGCAGCAGTAACATGAAGTGAGAGGAGAAAAGATCACTGCCTATGCTTAACTCGAACTTTTCGCGCGGCCAATGACCGCTTTGCCCAATCGGTCGCCGATAGCAGACTGACCGTTCCATTCGAATCTCGGCCAATAGCGCCAGCGAGACTGTCCCCACTTTCAGCCGTTGACCGATCTGATCAGCAAGGGGAAAACGGACTGGCGGGTTTCGGAGGCGTCAAACCGGCCCTGGAGCGACCGGCTTGGGCGCTACGCTGCTAGTGCAATCCGTTCTACCTTGATCTCATCTTCATGCGCGCGTGCGCCAGCGAGGTCATAGGCCGACTGCATGCGAAGCAGCGTGTCGGCCTTGACCCCGAATGCCTTTTCGAAGCGGATCGCCATGTCAGCTGAAATCGACGAATGCCCGTTCAGCAGGGTGCTGAGGGCTTGGCGCGAAACGCCGAAGTGCTTTGCCAAGTCCTTGGTCGTGTAGCCGGAAGGATCCACGATTTCTTCCTTGAGCCAGACCCCTGCATGGACACGGAGCGAAGGATGCATCTGCAGAGCCATCAGTGATAATCCTCCAAATTGAGGTCGGCGATGGTTGTTTCGTCAACCTTGGTGAACGTCAGCCGCCAGTTCTTGGTGACGGTCATGGCGAATGTACCTGCCCGCTCCCCGGTAAGCGGGTGGAAGCCGAAATTCGGGGGAATCGCGAGTTCATCAAACGAACCCGCATCCACGATGTATTGCAGCATGTTGATCACACGGCGATGCTCGATAACGCCTTTGGTCAACCCAGTGGTGAACATCTTGCGAAGCGCTTTGTGTGTGATGCTTTCGATTTCCACGCGTCAAGCTATACGCGACACGACGCCATTCGTCAACCGTTGCTTGACACAGGAAGACCCTGATCGACCCTACCGGCAAGAGATAGCCGGCGAGCCGCTTCCTGGGGCGTGAGATCGGCCCTCGAATGACCGGCATGGGCGCCAATCGGCCTCAGTGCGCTGCCACCCAATCTTTGAGGGCAGCATCGATCCGTGACTGCCAACCGGGGCCGCCGGATTTGAAATGCTCGATTACCTCGGGTGAAAGGCGCAGAGTGGTGCTGACCTTTTTCGGGGCCTTCTGTGGGCCGCGTGCGCGAATCGTCTTTGCGAGATTCGGGAAGGCTTCGGTGAAAGGCTTTGCCTTGGCGAAATCCTCGGCTGTCCATTCAGGGTTATCGCTGACTGCGTCCATATCGGCCTTAGTGTATCCGGGAGCGGCATGTTTCGGGTCGGTCATGGCAGGAGCCTCCGTTCCATAATGCTGGCCGGGCGGGCAGAGATGATCGAGACGCCTTCGGTACCCAGCACAGCGAAAATTACCGTGATTGTGCCATTCATCTCACCAATGGCGGCAAAGCGTCCGTCCTTCGCAGGGATGACCAAGGCGGAGAGGAAAAACCCTTCACCCACATCGGCAAAGTCGATCCCGTGCTTGACGAGGTTCGCTTGCCGTTTCGGTTCATCCCATACGATTATCATAGCTTTTTGTAGTTACGATTTGATTGACTGTCAATCGCTTTTTGTAACGACAATTTGACCGTGGCGTCAGGATCGATCTTTCGATTCCTCAGACGACGCAGCCCCTTGAACATCTTGCCGGCGGCCCCACTGGCGAACATAGTCGGCAGGAAACCGGACCGACCGCTGCTCGGCGCGTCAAATCGCCTCTCGAACGACCGAATAGGGCGCGTAGCCGCCGATTCCGCCTTCGACCCTTTGCCGCCGTTCAGTCACCAATTCTCCGTTCTCAGCTGCGGTCTGTCTGCTTCATCACTCGGCAGGCCCAAGAGGGGCCGGTTGGCGAATGTCCGGTTCCTAGCAGGGACATAATGTTAGTTGTCGTTCGCACAGCGTCGGTTCACGACCCATTTCAGATTTTCAGCCTCCAATTTCCGCTCACCAGGAGCGGATAATCTGCCTATCTTCGCCGCATGTGGAAGCAGCGCCGGTAAGTGAAGGTAAGATTCGAGTAAGCGCGAATAAGATAGCTGCCGATCGTCTATTCAACTCACGTACCTCTAGATTGCCGGTTTCGGCCGTCGAAGTCATGAATTGTCGGCGAGAGTTTCCGCACCAGCAGCAAGGTGGATTCGCCCCCCCAAAACCGCAAGGTTTCTATACTGATCCGGGCAATATTCTGTTGTCCAACATGGGTTGTTACTTCCAAGTCAGCAATCTCGGATCTGTTCAGGGGTGAAAAGCTCAATGCGGTTTCTTCCGGCATCCTTCGCCGCATAGAGGGCTTGGTCCGCCTGTTGCAGCAATTCGTGAATGGCAATGCGATCGCCGCGCAAAGCAGCCATTCCAATGCTGACGGTGATTGGAAGGTAACGTCCATCTGCAAGCAGCATTGCTTCGCTGCTGATGGCCTGCCGAATGCGTTCGGCAATCATGCAGCCTTGGCGCATAGAGCAATCCGGGATCACAAGCGCAAACTCTTCGCCTCCCAGTCGCCCGAATAGATCACAGGATCGCAGGCACCGCTTCACCCTGTGCACGAACTCGATCAGCACAGCATCGCCAGCGGCATGACCAAAATTATCATTGATGCGCTTGAAATGATCGATGTCCATCATGAGCACCAAGACATTTCCAGTTGCCCCGGAAAGGAGTTCCTCAGCCCGAGCCATAAATGCCCGGCGATTGGCAATGTGCGTCAGTGGATCGAGGTTTGCCACAGTTTCCAGACCGGCGATGGCGGATCTCCTCGTTGCACTCAAGACTGCCTGCATCACTGGAGAGAGAACGAGAAGCGAAACGCCAAGCCTGTAGGAGACCAGGCTGAAAGAATCTGTCCCCTGATCTGTAGTGGGTAGGTAAACCATTACCAATTGGGACATGATCCAGTAACCGCTGACGGTTGTCAGCAACGCGGTGACAAAGACCGAATAGGTCAGGCCGCACCAAAGCAGTGCAGGGACAACAAACACGATGGCCCCGGGGCCGCCGATGACGACGCCTGCGAGACCGGATAGGCAAAGCGCAGCAAATGGAGCAAATTCGCGCAGGGTCGGCCGACGAAAGGGCTGTTGATTTGCGAAAGGGGCCGGTGCCCCCAGAATCAGCGGAAGCACGGTTACGAAGTTTGCCAGTTCGGTAACGCACCAGAATTCCCAGCCAGCCTTTGCACTGCCGCCGAACAGAATGGGGTTGGCAATCATGCCGCCGAAACCGGCAGCTATTCCACCGGCCAGCGAACCCAGAAGGAGGTAGGGAATTGACGCCTGGTCCTTCAGTAGCAGGACTGAAGATGGCAGGCGTCTCAGGACCAGGAAGGCAGCAGTAATGCTTGCAAGGTTCGCCCCGTTCAACAGTACCGCTTTCTGCAAGCTTGAGCCCGTCAGGAGGTCCGCTGCCAAAAATGCCAGAGCACCAGCTATCCATCCTGAGACAGTCCGGCTTCCCGGCAAGCGCAGCAAGATACCAACCATCAGGGCGTTAGCCGGCCAGAAAGTAGCAAGGAGCCCAATGGGCCGAGTCCAAATGCCTAGAATGCAGGCGGTGAAAACCACGACCGCGAGGACCCCTGCCGCTGCTGGACCGTTCAAAGGTAGGTTCGCCGGCGCCTGCTGCGCTTTCACTATCTGGCTGCTGAGCATCGTTAACTATGAGTAACGGCGGATTTTCGATGCACAAGGCCATTTCTTCCATGCCGTCAGCCGGCAAGGTCCAGACCCCATCTGATCTGAATGTCCGCTTCGAGGCGCGGCAATATCGCTTTCAAATGGATTGGATGGGGGCGCAGCCGACTGGTCGAACACGCTCCAGTTGCAGTCACTGCGCGTGGCGCCAGTTCGGCGAGCGCTGAGTGTCGGGTATTGGAAAGAACCTGCCGCTCCAAATGTCGGGAGGGAGCGACGGGTTTGTCCCACAGGCTTCCGGCGGCAGTCGACCCTTTGTGGCCGCTCAGGCGCCGATTTTCAGTCCCCAGGTGCGGACCGGCAGCTATCCCGGCAGGTGTCGACCACAGCCGGTCGTTCTCATCTGCCACTATGAACGTCCGCTCCCGACAGAAGCTGCCGATAGGCCGATTTTAGCGGACAGTCAGCTGTGCGCCCTAAAAGTCGCCATTCGCCGGAGCTACCGTAAGTGCGGAAAGCCGCAATTCGGCCGGCTGGGTTCGCGAGAGGGTTGTGGCCGCAGCCGAGGCCCGCGCTCTGGCTGCTCGGCAGAGCCTAATGTCGACTGCCTGGAAAATGATAAGGCCTCTTTCGCTCGGACCGGCCCCTTACCTCGTGGGTTGAGCGCTGTGGGACCGGGAAGATCAATGCCACTAGGAGGCTCACCTGTTTGGCTAGAGGGTGAGGGCGACGACATTACCGGCCCCGAATAGTTTCTCAGCTGATTGAAGCGCCGTAGGCGACAGAGTTTGAGTGGCAAGGACGGCCAGCTTCCTTTTCGGCCGCGAAACCGCAACGTAAAATAGGTTCCGGGCGCGATAGTAGCCCTTCTCGTTCTTTGCTGTGATGGCGCCGGTGGACAGCAGCTCGAGCAGCTGCGGCCAATTATAATGGTTCCACCCGCCGCCAAGCACGACGATGACGTTGTCGAACTCCGCGCCCTTAACGCTGTGCTGTGTCGCAAATGGTGTCTGGCCCTCGATAAATTCGGCGAGCCGCACCAGCTCCTGGTACGGCGCCTCGCGAACGAGACCATGCTCCTGGAGCAAGCGCGGCAACTCCGCACCGTTTTCGGCCGCGGCGAGTTCCTGCTCACGCCTAACAATCCGGTCCGGTAGCCGAGGTCGACCTGTCCCCTTCAGGAGGTCGACGACGTCGCCTATGCTTCCGTTGGCGCGCGCGTCCGCTAACGCGGCCATGTCAGTCGCCCACGCAACCTTATCTTCATGCGCGCTGAGCTTTGGTCGTGACCCGAGGATTTTGAACATGTCGCCGAAGCGCTTCTCGGTGAAAGCGCGACACATCGGCTCCACGGTGTCGACAAGGAACGCGATCAACGGATCCTCCTTCTTCGCGAAAGAGTCATTGTAACGATAAGCTTTGGCGATCGTGGGATAGCCGCGCTCAGCGGCAATCGCGTTATGCGTCAGCATAAGGATCTTCGTCTTCTCGGATGACAAATCCCACCCGTCCTCCTTCAGCCTTTCCGTCAGCTTCGCCATAAAATCCCGGCTGACCTCGGGCGGCGTGTCGTTCTTGGATGACGAGCTGCTGGTCCGCTCACCGGTGTAGGAATTGGCGTGAAAGAACCGCGCCTCGCCTTTAGCGTCGGGATCCTTGACGGCCTGCTTCAGCTCCGGTCGCAACGCGTTCAGCACGTTCACCACCGCGGGCACTGACCGAAAGTTCGAACCCTTGTCGATCGGTTCAAGGGAGGGATAGTTCGCCAGACCATAGTCGCTTCGGTAGATTGTCTGCCAGTGATCGCCGAAGAAGCCGATCCTGGGACCGGTGCCGGTGGCTAGAAAATGCTCTGCCAGCGCCGCCATGAAGTGAGGGTCGGTGTCCTGATACTCGTCCACGAAGATAACGGGATATGTCGCGGCAAAGAGGGACCGAAATTTCGGCTTTCCAAGAAGTTGCGCCATGAAGCGAGGGACGTCGTCGTGATGGAGCGTGATGCGCTTCTCGTCGATGCCGAAAAAGCCCAGCTGATATTCCACGACCTGGTCAGCGATCCCGCCTGCTTCCGCGATCTTGTCCTGTTTGTCCTCCATGCCAGCGACGAGCGCCCGCAAATCCTTCTGGAACTTGGACATGAACCCCCAACAGAAAGCATGGATGGTCTCGACCAGGATCGCGGGGTGCTGCTCGATCTCTTGGGCGATCTCCTCCCGCGCCACCTCGGTGTAAGTTATGCACGCGACTTTCTGGCCTGCTCGCTGCAGGTCGCGGCCGCGCTCGTTGATGAGCTTCTTGAGCACCTCGACGAGCGAATAGGTCTTGCCGGCGCCGGCGCCGGCTTCCAGCCGGAAGTTGCGACCTTCGTCCAGGCACGCGTCGACCCGTTTCTGTGCTTCCTTGGCAGCCTCGACCGCAGGGTTCGTCATAGATCGTACTGCGGCGCGGAGCTCTCGGGCTCAGCCGGACTATCGTTCGAGCCTGCCGCGATCGTCGGCGCGCCTGCGCCGACACCAGCAAGCGATGGCGGAGATTCCGGAGGCGGGGGCGGCTCGGATAACCAGGTCAGGCCTTGCTTGATGTATTTTGGAACGGCCCAGTCCGCTTCCTGGATGGCGAACCGCAAGGCGGTCTCCGATTTGCTGAGGTCCTGCGCCATTTCCCACGCGAGCAATCCGCGATCGCCTTCTTCAGGCAGGCCAAACCGCTCAGGATTTGCGAGGATCAGCGCATCCTCATAGCTTCGCCCGCACCAGCTCGAGCCATCTTCCGGAACCTGGTAAGCGATTGAGCGATAGCGAGAGAGCTTATCTGCCGGCGTCTTGGCGCAGAGCGCCTCGATGCTGATCTGCTGGCCCTTCGGGACCGAGAACCAGTTTCGGATCGCCGCGTTAGAGCTGTGCTCGCCTTCGGCGCAAGGACATTTGACCGCGCGCGGCTTATCTTTGGTCTTGTCGATGCGAACCGCATCGATGTCGGTGATGATCAGGCTCTTCAGTTCCAGGAAGTCGAGGAGCGGGTAGAAGATGTGCGCGTAGGCGCCGCCGACCTCGATCGTCGTGATATATTGGCGGCCGAGCTTCCGTTCGGGCGCGAGCCACTCGTCCACGAGCCGGACGATGCGGGGCATCAGGATGCGCTCGGTGGTCCCCTCGACCAGGATCGCCTTGTCCGCGAAATACAAATCGCATTGGGTCAGGGTCATGTACTGATGGAGGAACTCGCGATCCTGCGGCGGGATAGCAACGCTGCCTTTGCGGAAATCCTTGACCTTGGTACGCCGCACTCCTGTCGCATCCTGGGTCGAGCTCAGAAAATAGCGCACCGCTTCGAACGAAGCCGCGTTCGCGACGTGTGGCGAGTGTGTCGAGATGACGAACTGAACCTGCCAGACCGGCTCGCCTACATATTTGGCGGACAGTGCCGCTACGGCGGCGTTCAACTGTGCGATCAGCACCTCTTGCATCTGGGGATGCAGGTGCGCCTCCGGCTCTTCGATGAAGACGAGATGGGTACCGGGCCGGATTGAGCGAGCGCGGTATGCTTTATGAAACGTCTCGAGCTGCAACAACATGTAGATCAGATTACGGGTGCCGAGGCCGTTATAGCCCTCGGGTAGATGGACACCGTGCTGGCCGGTGTAGAAGATCTTCGTGTGATCCGAGAGAAGCGTCTCGACGTTGAGGGACGTTTCAGGCCTGAGCTCGGCGTCGTTGAGACCCGGGAAGCCGAACGCGCTCAATGCCGGCAGCAGGTCTTTCACCATCGTATCGAAGTCGTTCTGAATCGACTGTTCGATCTGACTGACAGAGGTCTTCAGCGCGGCCGCTAGGGCTTGGTCGCTCTCCGCGGCCGTCATCGAGCTCGCGGTCTGGAATAGCGTTCCGAGGAGCCGCCCAATCACGGCGGTATCGCTCGCCTTGCTGCTGTCGAGCGTTCGCTGCGCGCGCACGAAGCCGCACTGAACGAGGGCGGACAGGGCGCCGGTCCCGTCGAGTACGCGGAAGTTGGTCGGGTCCGTGGGGTCGATCGCCGTGACGCTTATGCGATAGGCTCTAGGCAAGGTTTCACGCAGTTGGCGGTAGAAATGCGCGACGGCGTCGCTGCCGGCCTCTGCCTCCTGCACATCGAACAAGGTCGCAAGCGAGGCGGACGAAGCCCCATATTCGATCCGCGCGACGGCGGTGGAGCAGCTAAGATCAAGGTCGATCACGAATGGTGCGAGAGGGCCGAGCTCGCCGACCGAGGGATCATATTTGAACGTTAGCGTGACCGCGATCGCCGGCAGGAGAGCGAGAACCTCCTCCGGGTTGCCGCCGGCGTCACGTTTCGCCTTCGCTTCGAGAAACTTGCCTCGGGTACCGGCCGAGAAATCCTCCAGCCTGAACTTGGGCCCATGCTCCCCAGCGAGACGATCAAAGATCTCCGTGAGAGAGGTTTTGCCGCTATTGTTTCGGCCGACGATGACGGTCGCAGTCGGCTCGAGCAGCAGCTCGACGTCTTCCAAGAGCCGAAATCCCTGTACCTGGATCTTTTCGATAAGCATGGATTCAATCTCGGCTTTGGATGTTGGTCTGACCTAAACAGGCTTGCGGCGAGTGGATTTGAGCTAGCTGTGGCTCCGGTATTGCCGGTAGCAAGCGGACCCGCCCGGCGGCGGGTATTGCTTAAGCGGCGGGACGGAGGAGGATCCTATTTCCGGGCACGTGGCGAAAGGCGCGATCGCGGCACGTCAGCAGGATGATCTGCATCCGCGTCGCTGCCTCTGTCAGGATCTCGATCATCGTATCGAGCCGACCATCGTCGGAATAAACCAGCGGATCGTCCAGGATCAGCGACACGGGCTTCCCTTGTTCAAGCAGCAGGTCAGCGAAGGCTATGCGAGTGAGCACGGCGAGCTGCTCCTGCGTGCCACGCGAGAGATTGGCGCAGCTTTCGTCGACGCCAGTGCGGCTGACGCTCGCGAGCGATAGATCCTCGGCAAAGGTAAGATCGCAGTCCGGCAGCAGTTGCGAGATATACCGCTTCGCGCGTTTCGCGACCGGACCGACGAATTTGGCGGCAGTCTCGTTTCTTGCGCTTTCCAGTGTGTCACGGAGCAGCTTTAGCGTGTCTGCTTCCTCCGTGACCCGCTGGAGCGCGGCATTCGCCGCTTCGACTTCCTCCTGAGCCGCCGCAGCGCGATCGGCCAAGCCGAGGCCACCTTCGCTCTCGATCGTGCCCTCAAGCCGGGCGATCTCGGTTTCCAGTCTCGTGCGCGTGTCAGCGGCGACCCGAACGCGGGCGTCGATGACCTCGATCTTGCGATTGATCGCGCCGACATCATGCGCCGATGCGTTCCGCTCGGCCTCTACCAGGCGAACGGCCGCGTGCGCTGCCGTTTCTCGCGCTCGCTCGAGATCGACATCCAGAGTCGCCCATTCCGGACGAGCCTCAATCTCTTTGAGTAAGGCGGCCGCGTTGGCGAGGTCGCTCAGCGCGCCCGCTTCGGCCAAAGCGAGCGGTGCGTCAGCTTCCTCGGCACGGCGCAGCGCCGCGATCGTGCTGTCCTGTGTACCCTCGGCCCGCGCGAGCTTCGTGTCAGCCGCCTCGACGGCAGCGGCCAGCGCGATCATATCAGGGAGCGAAGCCTCCGCCTGAGGCTCCTCAGGCTCGAGCTCTCCGACGAACAGTTTCAACGCGTCAGCGCCGGCTGCGATCTGGAGCGTATCGTCGGCAGGTGTGGCCGCCTCGATCCGTGCAGTAAGTGTGCGAAGTTCAGCGGCAGCATCGCGAGCCGCCTCGTTGCGAGATCGAGCAGCTGCAAGATCGGCTACGTGGAGCTCGTCGAGCGCGGCCTTCCGTTTGTGGATTGCTGCAGCGAGGGTCTCCTCAGCGCTCGCAGCCACGGCTGGCGGGCTGACGATCAACAGGGTCCCTCCGATCTCTATGCTGGCCGGACGGGTGATGGTGCGCTCGCCAGCGAGCATCGGCGCGCCGTCGATTGTTACCCCCTGGATGGCGCCGGACAGCGTCAGTCGCGTCGCGCCCGCGTCCACGACGGCTTGAGCCAGGCTTACCGCAAGATCGTTCGCTTCGAAGGCTTCGATAGCCTTGGCTGGAATGGCAGTTGCGGCACGCGCCTTTGCCTCGCCGTGCAACTGCTCGAGCTTCAGCAGCTCATCATGGCGACGTCGCGTGGCGGCGATCGCCGTCTGGCGATGGCTGAGCCGGACAGCCTGTTCACCCGCTGCAAGCGCCGCTCGGGCGTCATGACGCTCGCCGCGCGCCGCCTCGAGGTCCTCGCGTGCTGCAGCGACCTTGGCCTTGCCGGTCGCAAGCGCCTCGCGGAGCTCGCTACGTTTTGCGCGTGCTGTTTCTACCGCGGTCGTGGCGCTATCGCGCGAGATCATCGCCGCCTCGTGGCGAGATTTCAGGTCTTCCAGTCCCTTCAGTTTCGTAACGGCCGCCTCCTGCTCGGCCTTTCGGGTCGATAGGATTTGCGCGGCCGCGCGGGCGATCTCGAGGGAGTCGACAAGTTCCTTGCGCGCTTGCGCATCGGTCTCGTCGGCAATCTCCCGTTGGATGATTTTAAGCCGCCCGCGCGCGCCATCGAGGTCGGAGAAGCTCCTCTCCAATGCGGCGAGGCGATCACCCGCTTCGCGTGCAGCCGCGATCGCAGCGTCAGCCCGTTCCCGCGCATCGTTCTGCCGGCCGCGCTTCTGGCCGGTCGGCGACCAGTAAAGCTCATATTGTGCGTCGATCCGTTGGCGCACGCGCCGATAGGCGTCTCCGCCCATGATCGAACCGACCTCGGCCTCGAGCGTGGACGCGATCGTGTCGCGAACGATCTGCCCCGGACCCGCGACGGCGAGCGCCTCGGTTTGCGCGACCCACAGCAACCCCAACGCCCCATAGGTCGAAACATCGCCTCCGCGACTGGTGTCACGGACCGAGCCGAACAGCGTGTTAAGCCGTGCTTCCGCGTCATCGCCTTGGGCCCGCCCCTGGGGACCGGACATCTCAAGCGAGGGGCTCCTGAGGAAGCGCTTCGTCAGCGACCAGGGAGAGCCGTCGACGTCGAAGCTCACCTTGATCTCGGGACCAACTGCCTCGCCGTAGGGCGCGAATGACTGGGCGAGCTGATTGCGCGTGTTGTGGCGGACGAAGAAGGCGGCGCGCAGCGCCTCGAGCAGCGTCGATTTCCCGGTTTCATTCGGCTCGATGACGATGTTCAATCCGTCCGATAGATTCTCGATTGCGAAGGGCTTCCGGAACTTCCGAAAGCCATCGATCGCGATTTGGCGGATGACGAGGCTCATGCCTGCTCTTCTCGGCTGTACTCGACGAACAATCGTTCGAGCGCGCGCTTCGCGATGACCCCTTCCGGCCCGCCAGCGTCGATCTTCACGTTGAGCATTGTCGCGGCGGTCCCCAGCATCCCTTCCACGGCCAATGCAGCCAGGTCTTCTTCACGCGGACGTCCGACCAGGTCATCCGCGCGAACGGCCAGATGCCGTAGGCGATGACCCAGGTCGTTCTCCAGCCGCGCGAGCATCGCAACCCGGTCGCCGAGGCTGGTGATGCCCGCCAGGCTTAGCTGCAGAAGCGTGTTCGGAGCGTCGACATACGCAAGAAGCTCGTCGCACTCGGCATCGAAGGCAGCCTTATCGTTGACCGTCCAGTCGCGGTTGAGCCATTGAAAGCGGCCCGTTCGAATCGGCGTCACTGTGGGCGCGAGGTCGGGGTGGACTTCGACAACGAGCGCGCCGCCTGGTTCATCGCGCTGGAAGCGGTCGGTCTCCGGAGTTCCGGCATACCATGTCCGCGGATCGACCCTGAGGGTCCCGTGCCAGTCGCCGAGGGCGAGATAGTCGAGGTTCGACAGTCGAGCACGGTCCGGCGCGATCTGGTTCCTTGTCTCCCCGCGCGATCCAAAATCACGAATTGAGCCGTGTGCCACGCCAATGCGCAGCCGGGCGCCTGGCGTCTCCATCGTGTCGAAGAGCGTTGTCGGATCCTCCAAATTGTGCCGGTGGATGAGCGGTGCGGGCAGCAACCAGATCTGCTCCTCTATCTTGCGAGGTTCGGGTTCCGAGAGAATGACGATCTTGTCACCGGCGCGCTGCCGAACGCGATCCCATAGGCCGCCATTCCGCGCGAAGTCGTGGTTCCCGGGCAGCAGCCACCAGCGGCAGTCGTATCGGTCCATGCGCGAGATCGCCTGCACGATGGTGCGATCTTCCGGGCCTTCGGTGTCGAATATGTCGCCGGCTACGATAATGTGCTGAGCGCCATGTTCGGCGGCGGCTCTCCCAAGCGAGTCGACGGCTTCGAAGCGGGCTTCCGTCAACGCCCCGCGGACGTCGGGATCGAAGCGGCCGAAAGGTTTGCCGAGCTGCCAATCAGCGGAGTGGATAAACTTCATCTAGTCCTTATAGCGTCTCCCGCCGCAGACAGACACCCCATCTGCTTTAATCAGGCGCAGTTCTTTCGTAATCTGCGAGAGCATTACAACCCGACCGCCGGTAATTCATAATCGGCAGCTTTTTACGGTCCGTTCTCTGCAAGATGCCCTTCAGCAACCGGCCCAGCATTGGTCGAACGAGGATCACATGCGAGTGAGCTTGGGATGTCTGCACTCGCTAAAAGCGGCCATCTCAGCGGCGAGACGGGAACGACGGCTTTGTCCCAGGAGCCGGCGGTTGGTTCCAGCGAATCCGACCCTTTGTGGCCGCTCAGGCGCCGATTTTCAGTCCCCAGGTGCGGACCGGCAGCTATCCCGGCAGGTGTCGACCCAAATCAAGATGTTAGCATCGTTGATCTGAGCGTCAGCTTTCCGCTGCAACCTGCCGTTCAGATCGCGCAAACCGGTCGCTCGACTGTACCAGCGGTCAAAACCTGGCGTCAATTTTATACACGACCCCGTGCGGCGCAGTCATTGGCCCGAAGTTGTTTCGCCGGCAGTACGCAATCACACCTGCTGCGAGCGATGTCCTTGATGGACGAACTCACAACTCATCGTTAGGCATAAACGCTTAAGCGTGATCAATTAGTTGTGTGGATAGGGGGACGGTCTGTCTAATATAACTGACGCTGACCTTGCGGCCGCGTTGACGGGAGACCCCGAAGCGCTTGACGTTCATCTTTCGCTGATTGAGCGAGACGTCTTGATCGACGGGCACGCTGTCAAGATTCACTGCCATTGCCTGGCCGTAGACGCCAACGGCCGCGTCCAACCGCACCGCCTTGCGGAGTTCATGCGCAATGCGGTTGCCGATTATGCGATTCCGAGGTCTCAACTCGCGAAAGCCAAAGCACGCGACCAGAAATACAAAAGCACCGAGGCGGTCACCGCCTTGGTGGAACAGGCGAAGCGGTCTTTTACGGATCTCGCAAAGACTGGGGAAGGCGGCGAAATGCTTCTCTTCCTGCTGGCAGAGCGATTTCTCAAACTCCCGCAGATCCTGTGCAAAATGGATCTTAAGACCGACACGCGCATGCATTATCACGGGGCCGACGGCGTCTATGCGGGCGTCACTCCTGATGGCGTCCTGAAGCTTTATTGGGGTGAGTCAAAGGTCTACAAGAACGTGGCGTCCGCCATCCAGGATTGCCTATCCTCGCTTGCGCCGTTTCTCGTCGAGCCCGAGCATGAAGACGCCGAGCGCGAACGCGACCTTATCCTGCTCAGTGACAAGGCCGATCTGAGCGATCCCGTGCTCACCGAAGCGCTGAAGCGCTATTTCGACAAGACCTCTACCCAGTCCCGGCGCGTCCAATATTGTGGCGTCGCTTTGATCGGCTTCGATGCCGAATTCTATCCCGGCGGCGGCGCGAAGGTGATCGCCGACCAACTCACTGAAGCCGCCCGGCTGGCACTGGTGACGTGGCGCAAGAAGATCGGGGAGCGCCTCCAGACCGAAAAGCTTGAACAGTTCGAAATTGAGTTCTTCTGCCTTCCGCTTCCTTCGGCAGACGAATTTCGCAAAGCCTTTCTAAAAGCGATGGGGGTGGCGGTATGAGAATCGCCGATCTTCAGAGCTGGCTCCTCGATCAGGGCATCGAGGACGAACTCGACCAACTCACTCGACACACCGTGCGCGGCGAAATCGGCAATCTCGTCCCGGAGCCCGATGGCGTGGCGTCCCCGGTTGACTGGCAGCGGCTGCTCCTCGCCGCCAGCGTCCTCGCCCGCTCCAACACACGCTCTCACCAAGAGGCCGCGCTCCGGATCGCGACCAGCGCCGTCACGATGTCGAAAAGCGCCGCCGTCATCGATGCAGGCGCAGTCCTCCTGGGCAAGCTCTCAAACTTTCGGGCGGTGGCACTTGCCGGCAAGCGCGCGTTGCTCGCCGATGATCTGGATGGTCGGCTCGGAATGAACCTGCGGATCGAAGCCCAACACCGACAGATGGAACAGGCGGTCCTTGTCGAATCGAGCGGACGCTGGCTGCAGGTCAACGATTTTCAACAGCGCTTCTGGGAGAAAGCCGCCGTCAACGGCTGGATATCGGCGTCGGCGCCGACCGCGTCGGGCAAGACGTTCCTCGTCCTCCAGTGGCTCATCGATCAAATGCATGACGGCGCCAAGCGCGTCGCGGTCTACCTCGCACCGACGCGAGCGCTCGTCACCGAAATCGAAACCAATCTGGAGCTGCTGCTCGGCAAGCCGGGAGCGATCCAGATTTCCTCGCTACCGCTAACCGAGAAATATGATGCCGCGCGCCTCGGCGGCGCGCCGCTGATTCTCGTCTTTACGCAGGAGCGCCTTCATCTCCTTGCCAACCTGGTCGGCGACGACATCGCGATCGACCTGCTCATCGTCGATGAAGCCCACAAGATCGGCGATAACCAGCGCGGCGTCATTCTCCAAGATGCGATCGAGCGGATCGGTCGCGCCAATCCGGCACTCAAGCTGGTCTTCATCAGCCCCGCCACCCAGAATCCCGGCGAGCTGCTGGCCGATGCGCCCGATGGAACGGCGACAGCGCCGGTCGACAGCGACGTGCCCACCGTTCTCCAGAACGTCATCATCGCCGAGCAGGTGCCTCGCAAACCCAAGCTCTGGGATCTGTCTGTCGTGAAGGCTGACGGCAAGCAGTTGATAGGGAGGCTGAAGCTTGCCAGCTCGCCGACCGGCCCAACCAAGAAGCTCGCCTTCATTGCCGCCGCCGCCGGCGTGCAAGGCGGCACGCTCGTGTATGCGAATCGGGCATCCGATTCCGAGGAGATCGCGGACCTCATCAGCCAGCTGATCCCGACCAGCGCGATCGTGGACACGGAATTGCTGGAGCTGGCCGACCTGACCCGCAAGGGCGTGCATCCACAATATCGGCTGGCGCCGCTCGTCGAGCGCGGCGTGGCCTTCCACTACGGCAATATGCCGTCGCTCATTCGGCTCGAAATCGAACGCCTCTTCCGGGCCGGCAAGATCCGCTTCCTTGTCTGCACCTCAACCCTCATCGAAGGCGTGAATCTGTCGTGCCGGACCATCGTGCTGCGGGGACCACGCAAGGGTCTCGGCAATCCGATGGAGCCGCACGATTTCTGGAATCTCGCTGGCCGCGCCGGTCGCTGGGGCGACGAATTCCAGGGCAACATCATCTGCATCGACCCGGGTAATTCCCAGGCCTGGCCGCACGGTGTTCCGGCGCGCGCCCGCTATCCCATCAAGCGCGAAAGCGACGCCGTCATCGAGACGGGCACGGGCCTGAGCGATTATCTCGATCACAGGGTCTCGGCCGATCTCTCGGAACTTCCGGAGGCCGATCAGTATGAGCAGGTGGGTGCCTATCTACTCACAACCTTCCTGCGGCTCGGGTCCATTGCCGAGGCCGGGTTGGCAAAGCGCCACGACAAGGCTCTCATCGCTCGGCTCGACGCGAGCCTTGCTGCCATCGCCGCCCAAATCGAAATTGGCCCGGAGATCGCCAATCGCCATCCCGGCATCAGTGCGCTTGGGCTTCAACGCATGCTCGACGCCTTCCGCCGGTACGAAGGCGACCCCGAGAATCTCTTGCCAGCGCCGGTGGACAGCGAGGACAGCTACGACCGCTTCGTCACGATCATGCGGCGCATCAACCAGAACATGTTTCCGGCTTTTTCGCCCGAGGGTCTGATCCCGCTTTACGCCCGCATTGTCGTCCAGTGGCTCAAGGGCTTTTCCCTTGCCATGATGATCCGACGGAACATCGAATATCATGTCCGCAACAAACGGGACTACAAGCTGCCGACGCTCATTCGCCAGACGATGGAGCATGTCGAGCAGATCGCCCGGTTCAAGGCGCCCAAATATTTCTCCGCCTACATGGATGTGCTCCATATCCACCTGCGTGCGATTGGTCGTGATGACCTTGTCGAGGACGGCCTCGATATCGCGACGCAGCTAGAGTTCGGCGTATCTTCTCGCACGCTTCTGTCGCTGATGGAGCTGGGCCTGTCGCGCATGAGCGCTGTCGCCCTCTACGAGAAGATCGCCAGAGACGATCTCGACAAGGCCCAATGCCGAGCGTGGGTGGCCGACCGCCTCAATGAATTTCCCGGTATGGACATCCCGGCCATCATTCTTCGCGAGATTCTCGAACGACTTCATCCCGACGCTGAAAGCCAAACCACGCCAAGCGCTTCCTGATAGAGAAAGGTGACTACATGCCTTCAAAACCAATCATGATCGGAGCGCTCGAATTTTCGAGGCGCGGAGATGCCTACGCGTTCCTGAAGGCTATTCTCGCTCGCTACGATGTTGGCGATAAGGTAAACGCGGCGGACAGCGCCATTTTGCGAGACGCTCTCGTATTGCACCCCGAATCCACCACCAAGATCGATAGCGGGATCCAGTCCTTCAGCGTGCGCACCGCTGACTTCGGGACCAAATGCTTCTGGGTAAACCGCGTCGATGGCTCCACAGAGAAGTTCGCGTTGCGCGCCTGCGTCTATGGTACCAAATAAACTCGAAGCGCGGGCACCGCTGCCGGGCCTGCGATCGTTCGGGCAGCATTAGGCTTCTGGCGCGTGCCGAAACTCCGCTGGCGAGCAACCACCACCTTCGACCAGATCACGCCGTTCGCCTATACCGCTTCGACGTCGGAACCTGGTAACAGTAGTCGTTCGCAAATGAAGCTGCTTTCGGACGGATCCCTGCTGCCTTCCATTCATTCCTTCCGAGAGTCTTCGGGCACGCGTGCATCCCCAGAACGTAGCCCGTACCCGACGGTATCGCCCGTCGCTCGCCCCGCGCGGAAGTCGTGAACCTGCCGGACATACTCATTCGCGCCGTCAGGGTGCAACGTCGCACCGATCTCGGAAAGCGCGCGCGTTGGTTGCCAGTTCGTGAAGATCTGGCCGTGCGGCACCTCCTCTAACGCCCGCAGGGCCGGCTCGAATGTCTTGTTGTTTTCGGCCTTGGCGGCAGGCGAGGATTCCAGATAACTCAGCAATGTACCAACGAAGAGAGCCGAATAGGCGTCGTCGCCGAACGGATCAGCGACGCTGCTGAGCGAAGGCTGCGGGAAAGTGCCATCGGTCGTGACCGAGTATCGCTCGCGCACTAGGTAATGGCGCGGCACGCATACGGCATTGATGCCTGCCCAAAGGTATCCGTGTCTTCGCTCGATCAGGCCTGTTCGGTCGGTTCCGGCGTAAAATCTGCGCATTACGCCGGCCACCTTGGCCGAACCGCCTAAATTGTCCTCGAAAGCGAAAATCCCTGTGAAGATGGGCAGCACCGTCTGACGATTGCGGAACGTGTCCCACAGGATGGACAGGCCAGTGCGTAGGGCGCTGTCACTCAGTGTCGATTTGACCTCGACGACGGCGCGTACTGCAGCAAGCGGGACGACGACAAAATTCTGCTCGCGAAAGAGGGGTACGTAATTCTCTGTGTCCCAGACGATGATGTCGAGTTGACGGGGACAGCCCTCGATGAAGCCTGTGATCGCTTGGTAGCGCTTCGGGAGGAGCTGCTCCAGCAGTCCACGCAAAAGCTCCTCGCGATAGTTGCCGACCGTGGTCGGATGACCGACGAGAAGTTCGATCCTCCGGCTCTTCGCCATGAGTTCGTTTGTAAACGTGGCGAGATAGTCACGCCGCTTATAGCCTTCTTCGAGCAGCGTCTCGAAAGCGACGTCGAACCCTTTTTTCGCTGCCGTGATTACAAGTACACCCATTGAACCCATCATGCGAAGTGCATCATCGACGAGCGTTGCGTCAATCGCGGCATCGCCGGCGCAGGCGGTCTTTACGTCGTCCAGCGTCATCGTCCGGCCGTCGGCGGTGCGCAGCAGCTTGAAGATTGCCCGATAAATTTCGCGGATGGGCTCGACGCCATCATCTGACGAACCGTGTAGCGCGAGCATCAGGACATGTGGGCGGATCGAGTCATCAGGAAAGTCCGAAAGCGGGTGCACCGTCGGCGACTGCTTCAGTTCTTCGACTGTGCGGCCCACAAACCAGACGCCAGGCTCGCCATCTGCCGTTTGCGTCAGTGTGCCACTTCGCAACTGATCCCACGGAGCTGCGGCGTCGTACACGAAGGCTGGATGGGACAGTTGCAACGCTGGTGCTTCCATTCTTGCCAAATAGCCACTTGATAACGCGTCGGCCAGCGCGACGCCTCCCGAAATTTTCACTTTGGGCGGGAAGGCGTCCCCGCGTACGACCGTTCGCGAGGCTGCCGGCGGTGGCAGCACCGGCGGCATCTATCGCAGCGCAATCTCCGTGCGGTTCGTGACGACCGCGCACGGAAAGCGCAGTCCGAACACTACCATCAAGGACAGCTGACGCTTCCGATGTTGATGGTGGTGTGTCCTCCTCAACGCCCAGGATGAACGCCGTGTCGAATTCGAGTCCCTTGCTCTTGTCGATCGACATAATGCCTACCGCGCAGTCCCCAGCGAAGGACGAGAGCGCTGTGGCTGGATCCCATTTGCGCGACTATGGCGCGACGACAGTTTTCTAGTACTGGCACTTTAGCGTGACGCCAGCGTTGCCCGCTGACTTCATTTTAGCGCGGTTTTCCCACTCGGGAGATGAGCGCATCGCGCGGCAACGCACCATCTCTGGGCGGATGTACCCGGCAAACTTCTGGATTTTTTCGCATTTTGCGCCTCCACACGCGCGCTCGGCTTGACTTGGCGTTTTGCGTTGCATGAATTGGCGGACATGGACGTTAAGCTGATACGCGCATTTATTGCGTCGCCCGGAGGCCTAGAACAGGAGCGCAAGGCCGCTTTTGCTGCCGCAAAGGAAATCAACAAGTCGGTCGCCATGCCGATGGGTGGACGCCTCGAACTGATCGGCTGGGAAGATACCTTATCCGGAAATGGACGGCCCCAGGCGACGATCAACGCAGAAATGGAAACCTGCGACCTGTTCATCGGTGCAATCTGGTCCAGCTGGGGTTCCAATCCTTCGCTCGATGGCCCCTACACATCCGGTTTTGAAGAAGAGTTCGAACGGTCCCGGGAACGGCACGGCCAGACAGGCAGCCCACTGATGGCCATGTTCTTCAAGAATGTGGAGGCCAACCAATTGCGAGACCCCGGACAGGATCTGAAGAAGGTTCTCGCATTCCAGGAAAAGCTGAAGGCCGAAAAGAACTTCCTGTATGGTACTTTTGCGGAGGCCGACGAATTTGCGGCGAAGGTGCGCGAATTTCTGGCAACCCACGTACTGGCCATCCTGCGCCAGCCAGATGCGGTGCGGGAGGAACGCCCGACCGCCATAGAGCGCCAGCCTGCCGAGGCCGGGACGATGCCCGTAGATCATGGCAATGGCGATTTTCCCGACGCTCAGTTCCTGAATGCCGCAGCGTCAGGTCTGCAGAGCGAAACGGGGCTGGGCCCGCTCGACATCGCCCGTATGCGGTTGATCGCGGGCACATACGGTAAATCGCAGAACGACAAGCAGACGCTGGGCGTGCATGACGCCAACCTCCTCTATGCGCAGAAGAAACAGCTCAAGTTTTCCGCAATGGAGAAACTCGGCCTTCTTGAAGCCGGACTGAGCTATTTGCGCGACCAGAATGTTCCGATCTGGAGTTGGCTGAAGGACATAAGCGATGGGCGGGACAATCTTCTGACGCGCATCAGTCTGTCGTCGGAACCTGCTGAGAGGGCTGGAGCGATAGAAGCGATGCGCCTGTTGCAGGAACCTGTCGTACCGCTTTCTTCGGATGACGAGATTGTTGACGACCATTGGCTCGGTCTTGGCAAACCTACTGATGTCAAAATCGCGGCACTGCGATATTTGCGTGACCTTGGCACCCTCGAGCATTTGCCTGCCGTCCAGCGCGAGATCGCGCATGCAGACAGGGATACGCTGACGCCCGCGACCGAGACTGCGGTACGTATGCTCCTGCGTTCGAGCGGGCAGGACGCGGTGCGGTTCATCCTCAACACGTCGTTCGAGACGCTCGATGTCGATGTGCTGAACCAGGCGCTGTCTCATGTCCGGCTGGCCTCGGTGCAGGAGTTGGAGGCAGGGCTCGATCACCGGGCTCCGCAAGTACGCGCCGCTTCGCTCAACGAACTCAGTGAGCGCGATGCGGTCGATCTGGCAATTCTCGAGCGTGCCAAAATCGACGCCGCCGCCACGGTCCGCTACGCTGCGCTGCGCGCGCTCGACCGACTGGGGCAATCGGCCTCGCTCAATGAAGCGGAAAAGATCCTCTGCACCTCTCGCGGCGCATCAGGCGCATTTGGCTTGCTTGCCAGGCAGGACTCAAGCGGTGTCGCACTGTTTGAAATCTATGCTGCCGACAGGATGCGATCGATGCAACAGGGCTCGCTCGAAGCGCTGCTTGGCCCCGGCACCAATGGCTTTATCGCCTATTGCACGCTCGCCGCGCGCCGAATGGGCGATTATCCGACAGATCTGCGCGCAGATCTGCTCGACGGCTTTAAATCCTATGTGGCACGCACCTGGCCTGACGGGATCAAGCCAGCTCCCGATACACTAGGTCTGCTATCCTTGACGATCGGAAAATCGGATCCTGTCGAAACCAAAAAACGGGATCTCATCGGCAAGGCGCTCGATGTGATCAGCCGCAAACTGGACCACGTCGATCTTGCGTTGGTCCGCGCGGTACTCGACGAAAGCCGGATCGGACCTTCTGAAACGGTCCTGGCTTATTTCAAGGCCTTTGGACAGGAGGAAGATGTCGCGCGGTTGGCCCAGACTTCAATGATCCGCGTCAACATCCCCGACAACGGCGGGTATTTTAGGGACTTTGCTGAGGCTGCGCGCCTCATTCTCAAACTCCACCAGGGGTCACCTGCGGACCTGCTGGCATTCGACATGCCCCGGCGCATGAAAGCGCAGGTAATTGAGGTGATGACCGCAAAGGACTTTGCCGCGATGTCCGATCCGCAGATTCTGGCGCTGCTACTGAGCGAGGACGACGAAGTTCGCCGTCAGGCGGCAAGGAAGACGCCAATGAGCCTGTCTCGCACACGCATTGCGAGGATCTTGGAGGCCTACGACGCAGATCCTGAGGGCAGGTACTATATCGTTACGCACTGGCTCGACCTTGGACTGGCCTTTGAGCGCGCGGCCGCACGGCGGGTAGCGACAGCCGATCGCTGATACATGCGACCATTTTCCCGATCCAGGTCTGGATGGATCAGCGATTGGAGTGTTTCTGCCTTGCTGGATAGGCAACAGAGAAGGGGGCGCTACGGCGGCCCCTCTTAAATGGTTCTCAGGCGAAGGTGACCAGCTGGTTTGCGCGACCCGAATGACGGATTTCAACTAAATGCCGCCGCTCACATCAGCGATGCTGAATGTCTTGAGCTTATCGGCTGCCCACGCGGCGTGAGTGGCAGCTATCCTTCCATTCGCGCTTTAAACCGGACGATCTGCAATGTCCCACGACCCGGCGGTCGTTCCGGTGAAACCGACCCATTCTTGCCGTACAACCACCAAATTTCGACCCCCAGGTGAGGTGCTCTGCCTTCCATCAAGGCCACGATCTGGTCGAGCGGGCTGGCCACCGCGCGCATGGTCTTGCTCGAAACCTTGGTGTAGATGGCGGTTGTGTCGAAGTTGGTGTGGCCCAGCAACACCTGGATGACGCGGATATCGACACCCTGCTCAAGCAGGTGAGTGGCAAACGAATGCCGCAATGTGTGCGGGCTCACCCGCTTGTGGATCCCGGCGAACTCGGCCGCCTCATGCACGGCGCGGTTCAACTGGCGCGCCGAGATCGGATCCGTGCAGTTGCGGCCCGGGAACAGCCAGCCATGGGGTAACATCACTCCGCGGCGTTTGCCTTCGCGCCACCATTGCCGTAGCAAATCCAGCAGATGCGGTGAGAACATGGCATTACGATCCTTGGGTCCCTTGCCCTGCTCGACACGGATGATCATGCGCTCGCTGTTGATGTCTCCGATCTTGAGGTGGGTTACCTCGGACACGCGTAGGCCCGCGCCGTAGGCCACGCTGAATGCGGCCTTGTACTTGATGCCCGGCGCCGCCTCGATCAACCGTGCCGCCTCTTCGACACTCAGGACGTCTCGGAGCTTGGGTTCACATCGTATGACAGATAGGCCAAGCGCGATCTCCGGCCGCTTGAGCGTCATCGTGAAGAGGAAGCGCAGAGCCGATACCGCGGCGTTGAAGGTTGCCGGACCGACGGCGCGGTGATGCTGATCGAGTTGAAAACGCCGAAGGTCTTCTGCGCTGGCCGTATCGGGAGGACGGCCCAGAAACGCGGCGAAGGATCGCACGTGGCGAATGTAGTCCTGTTGCGTATGCGCCCCAAGACCTCGAAGCTTCATATCCTGCAGCATCCGCTGGCGCAGCGAACCAATCGGGGCGGAAGTAATCGTAGTGTCCATCGTGAGTTCCTTTGCAGTTAAGGGACCTCACAATCTCATGGTGACTCCGTCTCGTCCAACGCCCCGAAATTGCGGCGCGATCTCACCCCAAGCGCCACTCCCGCGGAGCGGGTTCGTCCAAGTCCCAGAGCCGGTCAATCCGTTTCGTCGACGTTGCATTGAATGCATGTTCGCTTGAGGCAAGCTGATTTGATTTCCGAAATATCAGCTCGGTCGCCGATCAAGAGGGAAAGAGTATCGCATTGTAGTCCTGGGCACCGTGCAGGATGTGGAGGATCGTCAGATTTTCGGTATAGACTCGGTAGAAGATCAGATAATCTCCGTGACGCCGCCGTCGCACGCCGGTCGCCTCATATCGCGGTACGAGGGGAAATCGTTCTGGCATATCGGCCAGACCCAAGCATTTCGTGCGCAGTTCCTGCAAGAAGCTTACGGCCCGTGCCGGATTGTCGCGCGCGATGTAGTCGCCGATCACCTCAAGATCGTATTCGGCCTCAGCCGAAAGGTGGACGATCATTCGTCGTCCGCAGCCATGGCGCGATACTTCGCCTCGAGGCGATCGAAAACCTCATTGGCCGGCGTCGTACGTCCAGCATCCGCGTCTGTAAGCCCCCGTGCAATCGAGGCGTCCAGCGCCGCCAGTCGAGTTTCCCTTTCGTGAATTAGGCGCACACCTTCGCGTAGAACCTCGCTTTTCGAGTTGTAGCGCCCCGTCGCAACAAGGCTGGTGACGAAATTTTCAAGCTGGTGTCCGAGATCAGCGCTAATCATGATCGAGCCTCCATTGACAACGGGAATAGCACTTTATCAACAGTTGATAAAGTGCTATTCAGCGGTGCGCCAGTAATGGCGCGGAGCGCGGTGGTGGCGCTATTCAACCGGGATGCTGTCCGAGCCCCCGATGATGGGAACCGTTATGTTCGCTGGTTTGGGCCTATGACCCTTTCGATCAAAGTTGACGCACGATAGGCGAGGGCGGATGGCCATCCCCTGGGATCAGCCCGCGACGCTGATAGATCTGGACGGCAAAACGCGGGTCATCGGAACGATTCTTGAGTGCGTGATGCATTTTTTGGCTCTTCACGCCTTTCGCGAAGGCCCAAACGCGCATTTTGTTGCCCCGGCCAGTGGGCAGAGTTGGTCAGAAGAACCGCACATGGATTCTCGGCCCAGATGAAATCGAAGCGCTGGCCAAGCGCATGGCGGATGAAGAACACCCTCCAGCCAATAGCAACGAAAGCGGTCTGTTGCTCCGGGTTCACCAACAGCGCAAGTTGCAGGTCGGGATGATCAGAAGCTTCCGGCTTCGATTTGTCCTAGAACACGCAGGACCAACATTCCGCCAATTTCAGTGCCCATGAAATCGAGCGGCGTTTCCCAGGCCAACGGAACTATCTGGGCGGTCATCCAGTCCGCCGCAACTTCAGCGTCGCCGAGCGTCTCTGTGGCCCGCGACATCGCAACCGCAAATCGCCAAAGCCGCTGGCTCTGCTCGGAACTGAGCGTTTCCTTGCCCATGGTCCGACGCCGGCGATAGGTTGCCAACTTCAATCCCAAGATCTTGTAGAAGCGTTCTTCGGTCGCAATGAACGGGACGGAGGCGATGAGGTGCTTCACCGCGGCGAGGGGTAGACCTGCGACAAGCCGTTCGTGCAGATCTAGTGGCACATTCGAACCGAGGCCGAGGACCTGCTTGCCGCCTAACATCGCGATGGCGCTCTGAATGACAGGCAGGCTGTCGTCGGGAAAAGTGGAGTGACGCGTCATGGACCGGCTTCGGCGGTAAGATATCGGCGCACAGCGAGCAAGTCGTCCAGTCCGCCCCTCGCCAACCTGTCGATGGCGCTGGCGCCCGCGAAGAGCGGGTGTGCATTGGGCTTGCGCATCCAGGCATCGGCTCGTGCAGGAGCGCCCAGCAAGGTGTTGATGAGCCTGAATATCACGAGGATGTGTCCGATCCTCAGAACCATCTCAACAGGCAGAGTGCCGGTTTCCTTTCCGGCCAGTCCGCGCCAGCGCTCCAGTTCGGCTTCGCTCCCGGCACCAAGGATGGCCGCTTCCTGCTGGGTCGAGTGCTGCCAACAGCGGGCGATATTGACGAAGGTACGCAGACCTGAAGGTGCGGTACGAGGACCGATCCGCGCTGTCAGATCTAGTCGAATGTTGGTCATCTCACGTGGGTTTCATCATTTTGCGAGCGATGTGGGAATTCGCGGGGGAAACCTCAGCGGTCGCAGCCTTGCCAGAGTTGCTGGTTGACTTGGGTTTGGACTGCCCGGCACGTTTTGCGGGGGAGGGCAGTCCGGCCGAGCCTGCGGCATCTGCAAATCTGCGTCCCGTAGTCCTGCGCTTGGCTGGTCGGAGCTTTTTCAAGTTGTCGTCCCGTGCGTTGCGGGGCCAGTAGTACGTGCACAAGTTGATGGGGTGCGCGAAAAGGTGGTCGGTGACGACAGGAATCTTCTCAACAATGTTGGCGAGTTTGGGCAGAGATGTCGCCTTGGAGTATCGATCGGACATCCCATGTTGCGTTGCATGGCCAAGCAGATCGCTGCGCGTTTCAATGAAGACTTCCGCGTCCTTCAGGGCGGTAGAAACCATGTGCCGGAATGCGTGTAGTCCCTGCCCCGGTTTGAGGAAGGGGAGTTGCTTGGCGAGAGAATGCCAGTATCGCCCGTAATAAATATCCCCCATTCGCTGTTGCGACTTGCCGGGCAATAGGTCGGGAAAGAGGACTTTTTGGCCGGCCAGACGGACCGCTTCGACGAAAGCGAAAAAGCCTAGGCGTAATATCTCCGAGGCAAGCGGAATGGAGCGGCGAGACCGTGCGTTCTTGATGCGCCCGGTCAAGGTGATGTCGATATTGAAGTAGGCGATGCCGTCCTCGACGCCAATGTCGTCCACCATCAGCTTGGCGATCTCTTCACGACGAGCTCCAGAGTACCAGCACAAGAGGGGGACCCAATAGGCCGCATCATGAAGGATGCACGAGCCGACCTTTTCGCGATGGCTGCGGCCCTCGCAACCCGTCCAGATCGGTAGCGAAAATAGCTCTCGTCCTTGTTCGGGTGTAAAGGCCAAGCGTTGATCACGTGCTTGGCGGGCATCCGCGACGATATAGTCGTCCCAACGCAGGTCTGCCATTTGCGGAACGCGTGCTCGAACCCAAGTGCACAGGGTGCGCAGCAACCGGAAATGCCGATTGGCGGTCGGAGGCATGAGACCGATTTTGTCCTCTGTGAGTTTCCCAGCCGCCACGAGCGCTTCCGCTTCGGCAGCGATCGCCTCGAGGCTCATGGCCTTATGGCGTTCCAACTTGTGGTGATTGTGGGCCGGAAGGCGATCGAGCAGACCCGCAAATCGATCGAGATCTTCTTGTTGCAGTTTCCAGATGGGGCCAGGGTACGCTTTACCCAGCAGCATCGCCGCATTGGCGAACTGCTGTCGCGTCTTTCTGCCCCAAGTCTTGCGGGTTTGCTTGAGCTTTGCGGGGGCGCTACCACCGGCCCGCGGCACGCTGGCAATGTAGCGCCTGGCGGCATCTTCAACCGTGACACTCGCCCATTCGGCTGGCGGTGCGTTTGGCGCGGAGTGATGATGGGGCGGGTGGCTTTCAGCCGGATGCCGTCCCGGCCACCCCGTCCCCAAGGGCGCTCTGCTCCGCGAAAGGTTGGCGCCCGACCAGTAACCTCCCGCAGGGCCTGGGGGCGACTCACCCGTGGCCTGGTCTGTTGCGGAGGCGCCGCGCCATTCCGGAGCGGCGGCTAGGCGGTCCTGAAATTCGTGGAGCGCGGCGGCCCGAGCCTGGTGGAGCACTTTGCACATCGCCCGCCGCAACGGTGCTGTGTCTGCCAGTTCTTGCGACTGAAGCTCGGCGCTGACCTCGGCTTGCCAGCGGGTGAGGCACAGCTCCGTGATGCGCAAGCCCGCGGATTCGAGATGCGAGGCTGCGACGTTGTCTGGCATGCCGCCCAGAACCAAAGCTTGCGAGAAGCGCTCGAGACCACGCAAAACCTCGCCAATGAACGCGGCGCGGTCTGTGTCGGCTGGAACCCGATCGAGCAGTTGCAGATGCAGCGCTTCGAGCCGGTCGCGTTCCTTGTGAAGCAGCCGGCGAAAATGCGTATTGCGCTCTTCCGGAGTGAATGGCGGGTCACCCGGATCGTGTTCCAGGCTGTGCCGGACCGCTTCGGCAACATCGGCCAGCCGGATTGCACGTTGTCGAGCCACGGCGAGTCTCCGCGTCAGCAGGCTGAGAGCTATACGATATGTACGGCCATCCGACCAGCGCACCGATTGCCGGTAGTAATAGACCGCGCCGCGGCGAAAGATCTGGCTGCATGAGCGCATCGGAACACCTGACACCTAATGGCCACACCTTCCGACTCCGGTGTCGCCATGCGGAATCTCGATGCGGTTATAAATCAGATATTTAGATCAAGATTCACTGGGGCCGCGATATACGCAGTAGATCTTATCGTCCGTCACGTAGCTGTTGACCCACTGGATGTCGGGGCCAAGATCCTTGAGGACATGGCAGGACTTCTGGGACGCCTCCTGAAGGTCGCCGGCACACAGGTTGCCGACACCCGGCATTTCCCTCTCGATTACGAACTGTGGCATATCCGACTCTCCGAACGGTTGAAGTTTGGTGAGCCCAAATCCTTGAACCTTTCGCAGTCTACAGGATATTGTTCCTAAGTCCCATCTCATATGAACTGTGATGCGGTTGCGACATGGCCACTGGTAGTGCCGGGTTGGTCATGCCGTGTCTTTTGGTTGTTCCCGGCTTGCCGGTCAGCCATGTTCCACGCGGGATCGATGTTTTCGAAGCCGTGGTCCTCGACCCGTTGCTCCGGAACCAAGGGCCATAATTTCTTCGTGCCAGTCTTGCATCGTCGGTCCTGCTGACGGCAGCCGCGCAGCATTGGTTGATCAGCACATTTTCCGCAGGGCCTGCAAGCGTCAAGGTCTGCAGGTGCAGCTGACCAACGACGGTAGTCGGACCAACCTCGAAGCCGCCCGGATATGCCATGCCGAAGTACGGATGCGACCCCGGTCGGGCGACGAGCCGCTGAAAGTCCGTCAGAACCGGTACATGAACAACTGCATCGAACAGGACCATCGGCGGATCAAACGCCGTATCCGGCCTATGCCCGGCTTCAAGTCCAAGGTCCGCGCCGCGATCATTCTCGATGGCATCGAACTCGTCCACTCTTCTGCATCGAGTTGGAAGCGCACAATGACGTTTGGCGTGTACTGCATACAAGGCGCGACATTCGCCCTTCAATGACCGAGTTGGGCACAGATTGATTTAGGGTGTTCTGACATCTGGAAGACTTCCAGTTGTGCCGCAAAGGCGCGCATGTATGCATGTCGAGCTTCGCCTCGGGCTACATAGGCTGAGAGGTTCGGATATTCGTCCAGTAAACCTGACGGCTTCAGTCGTTGCAGTGCGTGGACCATCATAAGGTCACCCGCGCTGAATTTCCCATCGACCCAATCGGTATCGCCCAGGTGGGCGGAAAGCTGTTCCAGCCGGTCACGCACGCGATCCATGACCAGAGGCAGGCGTTCCTTGCTCCAGGGCTTGTCGCTCTCCAGTAGCATGGCGTTCGCAAGTTCGAGGATCGGTGGCTCTACCGTGTTGAGCGCGGCGAACATCCAGTTGATCGCACGCGCTCTGACCTTGGCGTCAATGGGAAGTAGTCCGGCATGATGTTCCGCGATGTGGAGGACGATCGCTCCTGTCTCAAACAGGGAGAGGTCGCCTTCCTCATAAGTCGGAATCTGCCCGAAGGGATGAAGGGCAAGATGCGCCGGCTCTTTCATCTCGGCAAAGGAAAGCAGGCGGACGTCGTATGGCTGGCTCACTTCTTCCAGTGCCCACCGTACTCGCATATCGCGCGCGAGGCCCTGACCGCGATCCGGCGAGGTCGCAAAGGCAGTGATGACTGGGGGCATGAGGGGGCTCCAACTTCGATTGCGCGTGTCAGCTTTGCGATGCCGCGGCCGCTTCGATTGCGACGATGTCGATCTTCGTCATCGTCATCATTGCCGCGAAGGCGCGCTGCGCTTCGGCCCGATCGGAACTCGTTGTCAGTTCGAGAAGCCGTTTCGGCGTAATCTGCCAGGAGAAGCCCCAGCGATCCTTACACCAGCCACAGGCGCTTTCGACGCCACCTTTGTCGACGATCGCATCCCAGTAGCGGTCTGTCTCTTCCTGACTCTCAGTTATAATCATGAAGCTGGCGGCCTCATTCGGTTTGAAATTCGGTCCACCATTGAGGCCAACGAACCGCTGCCCCAGAACGGTGAATTCGACGGTCAGTTCATTGCCTTCATCGCCGCCGGGATAATCGCCGGGGGCCATGTTCACCCGGTCGATACGGCTGTCCGGGAAAGTGGCGGCATAGAATTCTGCTGCCTTGCTGGCTTCGCCGTGGTCAAACCACAGGCATGTAATCATGTTCGCCATAACGGTTCTCCATAGGTTCCTGGCCAATCGGTGGACAAAGCCTAACCGGCCGTGTTCGCTTCCACATGGTGCTTGAAATTGTCGAGGATGGCCTGCCAGCCGCCGCGCTGCATCTCGATCGAATTTTCGGCTTCTGGATCGAACGTCACTCTGACGCGCACGCCTTCTGTTGCCGGCGTGAATTCGATCCGGGCGTGACGGCCGCCAAATTCGTACTCGATCAGTCTGTTCGTTTCGATCCTGGTGTAGGTTCCGGCGAAGTCAAAACCCATGCTGCCGTCCTTTGCTTCCATGCGGGAGGAAAAGATCCCGCCTTCGCGCAAATCGACAGTGGCTGACGGCGTATGCCAGTCATCGGACGCCGCATTCCACTGCACGATATCTTCCGGCGTTGTGTACGCTTGCCAGACTTTTTCGATGGGTGCCGCAATGATCGTTTCGACTTTGATAGCTTGGGGGCTCATGATGGTTACTCTGTACAAAGTTGGGGTGAGATCGGTTAGCGTCCGGCGCTACATCTCGATTTCGGGTTCCACGAGCTTGGCGAACTTCTCGAGACATTCCTGCCAGCCAAGATAGCAGCTCTCGGGCGGGATCATGTCCGGTAGGCCTTCTTGGACGATGGTCATTTCCGTGCCGCACGACACGGCTTTCAGATCCACCGTCACTGTCATCTCGCCGGGGAGATTGGGGTCGTCGAACCGGTCGGTATAGACTAGCTTCTCGCCTGTGATGAGTTCGAGATACTCGCCGCCGAAGGAATGGCTGTTGCCGGTCGTGAAGTTGCGGAAAGACATTCTATGCTTGCCGCCGACCTTGGCCTCCAACTCGTGGACTGTGCAGATGAAGCCATAAGGCGGAAGCCAGCTGGCGACCGCATCCGGTTCGATGAAAGCCCGAAAAACTTTCTCCGGCTTGGCCGCGATGACGCGATGCAGGCGAATGGAATTTGGCATTTTTCTCTCCTCTTGCAAGTTGACGTTCCAAGGACGAGTGACCCGTTGCCGTCCCGACATCGGGTCTAACTTTTTTCCGCCGCCTCACGCGCGAAGGGAAACAGGGTTCTGAGCAGGGGATCACGCAGCCACAGCCCACCCCACATGACGACGCCGAGATAGAGCCCAAACAGGATATGGCTGAAGAGGGGGCTCTCCGCGCGGATCTGGGTCGCGATGGCACCGCCAAGCAGTCCGGTCATCAGCATGGCGCCAAGGAGACTGGTGCGCGGGATCAGATAAAGCACGAGGCACACGAGCTCGAGGACACCGATCGCCAGCGCATAGCCTGCCGGCCAGCCGAGCTGCGCCATGGTTTCCTCCGCAACCGGCATTCCGAGCAGCTTGGGCGAAATCGAAGCGCCGAGCATGAAAAGCGCAAACAGGCCTGTCAGCACGCGGCCCGCCCACGTCATTGAGTTAGGGATCATCTCGTTCTTCCACTTGGACATTGAAGTCAGTCCGAGGACGAAGGACGGCGCGTCGTTCCGACATGCACCACAACTTTTTCGGCAGTTGCTGCCGATGGGGAGGTGGGCCAACGGAACGGCGGCGGTCTGCTTCCCCTGATTGGAAACATGCCTCGACGCCGCCAGACGCAAGAGTATGCTCTTTTCGATGACGCTGGACTACCGGTACGCACAAAATCCCGGCGGCAATTTATTTGCATCGGATGTCGGATCGCGGTGGGCGGCAGCGTCCTTGGTCAACGGAGGCCCAAAGTGCTCTACACATTGCTGTGCTACAATGACGAGATGGTAACGTCCGCCTGGACGAAGGAAGAGGACGCGGCCGTCATGGCGCGTCTCGATCAAGTCCATCGCAAATGGGCCGGCAATTTCAAACCGATGCTGCGGCTAATGCCGACGAGCGCTGCGACGACGCTGCGCAAGTCGGAAAATCTGGTCGTTGACGGGCCATACGCAGAAACCAAGGAGCAACTGCTCGGGTTTTACGTGGTCGATGTCGACAATCTCGACCAGGCGCACGCCATCGCCCGGGAACTCGCAGTTGCCAATCCCGGCGGTGCCTACGAGATCAGGCCGGTGATGCTCTACTATCCTGACGGATCGGCAATCGACGATGCCCCAGCCGCCTGAACACGACTGGATTGATGCGCGGCTCGTCGGCGCACGCCCACGCGCGATGGCCGCGCTGCTGCGTTACTTCCGTGATCTCGACCTGGCCGAGGAAGCCTTCCAGGATGCCTGCCTTCGGGCGCTGAAGTCCTGGCCCAAGAATGGTCCGCCTCGCGATGCGGAAGGCTGGCTGATCATGGTGGGGCGCAATGCCGCGATCGATCATGTGCGGCGACAGGCGAAGCTTACCGAGCTGCCGCCGGAAGATGCCATCTCGGACAAAGGGGATGTCGAGCCGGATCTCGCCGAGCGTCTGGATGCGGCCGACTATCGGGACGATATCCTGCGCCTTCTCTTCGTCTGTTGCCATCCTGAATTGCCGGCCACGCAGCAGGTCGCACTGGCGCTGCGCATCGTCTCCGGCCTTTCCGTTCAGGAGATCGCGCGTACATTCCTCGTCAATGAACGGGCGATGGAACAACGCATCACGCGGGCAAAGGCACGCGTCGCCAAGGCTGGCGTACCGTTCGAAACGCCGGGCCCGGTCGAACGCGCGGAGCGTTTCGCGGCTGTCTCGGCAATGATCTATCTCGTCTTCAATGAAGGCTATACGGACGCCAATCCAGCAAGTGAGCGCGCAAGCCTGTGCGGCGAGGCGATCCGCCTGGCGAGGCTGATGCTGCGCATGTTTCCGTCCGAGCCTGAAATGATGGGGCTTTTGGCGTTGATGCTCCTTCAGCATTCGCGGCAAGGCGCCCGCTTCGACGAAACCGGCGTGCCGATACTGCTGGATGATCAGGACCGTTCGCTCTGGAACCGCTCCATGATTGCGGAAGCCTTGGCGATGATCGACAAGGCCATGCTCCACCACCAGCCCGGCCCTTATCAGATTCAGGCAGCGATCGCGGCGCTGCATGCCCGTGCCGGCAAGCCTGAAGATACCGACTGGGCGGGTATCGATCAGCTCTATGCAGCGCTTGAACGGCGCGCACCATCACCGGTCGTCACGCTGAACCGGGCAGTGGCGATCTGGAAGCTCCAGGGGCCACAAGCCGCTCTGGACATGATCGCGCCGCTTTCCGACGCTCTGGACGGATACTTCTATTTTCACGGGGTGCGCGGGACGTTTCTGCGTCAGTTGGGTCGCAACAATGAGGCGCGCGATGCATTTGCGGCAGCCGTCACGCTGGCTGGGACGGCTGCCGAAGCAGCCCATATCCGCAATGCGCTCGACCAATTGGAGAATTGTTCAACTCGGCAGACCTGACGGCGGCTGATTTGCTGGTCCTGGACGACAGATTTCGAAATGTTGATCCTTCGACGGGAATGGCAGCTCTTCAGGCGATCTGCATCATAGCTGGATGTTCCGAGAAATGCCGACCGCACGCGTGAACGACGTGTCGTGACTTACGAGCAGCAAGGCGCCGTCGTAGCCGCGCAAAACGGATTCGATCACCTCGATCGACTCGAGGTCCAGGTGGTTGGTAGGCTCATCAAGCATCAGCAACTGCGGCACCGTCGCTGCTGACAATACGGAGGCCAAGCCAGCACGAAGGCGTTCACCGCCACTGAGCTCTCTGACCAACTTCTCGCCCGCGACATTGCGGAAAGCAAATCGCGCGAGCGCCACCCGGACGCTATTGTCATCCAGTAATGGATTTAGGCGGCGCATGTTGTCGACCAATGTGGAATTGCGATCGAGCAAACTGACTGTCTGGTCGAGCAAGGCGTGCGGCAATGGGCGCTGGATCTCACCCCCGTCAGGCGCGGCAAGGCCGGCGGCCAGCCTCAGTACGGTGGTCTTACCAGCGCCATTGCGGCCCGTTAGGGCTATCCGTTCGGGGCCTCGCAGAGAGAATGACAAGCGATCGATGACCCTGCGCTCACCAGTGCACCATGTAACCTCGTCGAACGTGAGCACCAGGCGATTGGGTGGAAGGCCGCATGAAGGCAGGGTGACGTTGAACGGCGTTGCCACCTCGACCCGCGTTCGGGCCGCTTCGAGCTCGGCCACTCCGGTTTCGATCCGCTTCTCGGTAAACGCGCGGCTGCGGCCGCCGCTGTTCTCGGCGCGCTCGCGCTGACGGCCCATCAGGATTTTCGGCGCGCTGCCGCTGGCGGAATACATGTGCCCGGCGCGGTCGCGCCGTGCCTGCCGTTCCCGTGCAGCCTTGGCGTCCCGATTGGCCGCCCGCACGCGCCGCTCGGCTGCTTCGCGATCGGCCTCCGCTCGGTCCCTCATCGCCTCGCGCTCCGAAATCCACGACGACCAGCCGCCGCCGTGGATCGAAACACCGACCGGCGAAAGCGCTACGATCCGGTCCACACTTTCGAGCAGCTCTCTGTCATGGCTGACCACGAGCGCCCCACCCCGCCAGCTCGCAAGGAGACTGGCGATGGCTGACCTGCCATCGTCATCGAGGTTGTTGGTCGGCTCGTCCAGCAGCAGCAGGTCCGGCGGATCAATCAGGAGTCGGGCTATGGCAAGCCGGGTCCGTTCCCCGCCGCTGAAACTGACCAAGGTGCGAGCAAGGTCGATTGGCGGAAGACCAGTGCGCGCAAGCGTTGCCTCCAGCGTTTGAGGCAAGGTCCAGTTCGCTTCGGCAAAATCCTGTTCGGTACCCCCACCGGATTCAATGCGCTCGAGCCTAGCCAGGTCTGCGGAGACGCCGAGCGCTACAGCCGCGGATTCGTCGCCCGGCGTGACCACCTGTTCGAGCATTCCGGCTGTTCCGCTCAGGGTGATCGTGCCGGATTGCAGCGCGACCCCGCCGACGATTGCACGCAACAGCGTAGACTTGCCGGCGCCGTTGCGGCCGACCACGCCGACGCATTCGCGCCCGACGTTTAGCGACAGGTTAGAAAACAGTGGGTGTCCGGAAGGTGTGGCCAAAGCCACGGCTTCGAGCGTGAGGAACGATGACATACTGGTACCGGAAAAACGAAGGGACGGGCGATCTCAACGCGTCTTCCGGTCCATCTCATCCTCCTGCGTGTGGTCCGACTAACGGTCGGAATTCGTCTATCTACCTGACCCAGAGAGAGTCTGCAATTGGGGTGTCAATGCTGGCTCTGGAAACGGTGAACCGACGTCCGCTATCGACTGCCCAATCCCGAGCGGTCGACGGCCGCATGGTCGGCGCGGGCAGACAGCAGGGCACCTCAGGTCAATGCATGGTTCTCTCGAGATGGCGCAGTTTGTCGGGATTGCGCGTCACGTAGATGGCCCGGATCAGCCCATCTTCGATCAATAGCGCCGTCGTCTGCAGAATCCCGTCCGGCTCGCGCGTGACGAAGCCGGGAAGCCCGTTGACGAAGCCATAGCGCACCAGTTTCGGTGGTCCCTCGCGGAGCCGGGTTATCGCGATGAGTGCCCGTCTCACCACATGGGCGCCTTCCAATATGCGCGCGACCGCGGGTCGCTTGCCACCGCCGTCGGCGTGGAAGCGGACATCCTCGGCGAGGAGCGCGCCGAGATGTCCGGTTCCCTGACCCTGCGAAGCCTGGAAGAAGGCAGAGGCGATCTCGAGCCCATGCTCGTGATCGACGGCGTAGCGAGCCCGCTCCTTCCGCACATTGGTCCGTGCCCGGCTGGCAAGCTGACGGCAGGCTGCGGCGTCCCGGTCGATCGAGGCGGCGATGTCTTCAAAGCTCTCCCCGAAAACGTCGTGGAGGAGGAAGGCGGCGCGCTCCAGCGGCGATAGCCGCTCAAGCGCCAGCATCAGCGGCAAGGTCACATCCTCCACCGGTTCCTCCTCGACGACCGGCTCGGGAAGCCAGGGGCCATCATAAGCCTCTCGTCGCACCCGTGCCGACTTCAGATGATCGAGGCACAGGCGCGTGACGATCCGGCGGAGAAAGGCGGCGGGAACGCGCACCGCTGCCCTATCCGCCTGCGCCCAACGGATGTAGGCCTCCTGTATCACATCTTCTGCATCGCTCATGGAACCCAGCATGCGATAGGCAACGCGCAGCAGGCCCGGGCGATGAAGGTCAAACGTGGAAGCGGAGTCAGTCATTGCCAGCCCAGTTCGGGTGCATAGAGATTGAATCCCACCGCGAGCCGGTTCCAGCCGTTGATGACGTTGATCAACATGGTGAGGTTGACCTGCTCTTCCTTGCTGAACTGGTCATCCAGGATCGCGTATACGGCATCAGGCGCGCGACGGATAGCAACCTCGGTCAGGTGCTCGACCCAGACCAGCGCCGCGCGCTCGCGCTTGGTATAGCACGGCGCCTCCTGCCAGGCCGCCAACAAATGGATGCGCTGCTCGGTCTCGCCGGCCCGGCGAGCGTCGGCGGTGTGCATGTTGAGGCAATTGGCACAGCCGTTAATCTGCGACGCGCGGATCTTGACCAATTCGAGCAACGACTTCTCAAGGCCGCATTTCTCGACCTGCATTGAAAAGGCATACCAGGGCTTGAACAGGTCGGGTGCAACAGCGGCTAAATCGGCGCGAGGTGTCATGAGGATCATCCTTTTCTGATGGAGATGCCGACATGACGAGCCAGCTTGGGTCAATGTGACATCGTCCGCGAGATTTTTCTTCAAGTGGGAACCATGAAGCAGATGACACGACCGCAAAACCAACAATCAGTATGGACGCTGCACGAAAGGAAGGTTTCAGGACCACGACATCGATCGACGTTTGACCGGGATGTCGGCGGATGTGGCCGTCACGTAGATGCGATCCGAATGTCCGGTTTCCTATTTTCGCACTCCAAAGCGAAACGAGCGCAAGGTCCCACGAATTGGCGTTAGCTTCCGGTGTCAGTCGACCCCTTTGCGGATGATCGGCTATCGATCCCGGTTCCCAGTTGCGGTCCTTCTGCTATTTGATCTGAGCCTCCCTGCAATACAGCTAGCTATCACTGCGGCAGGACCAGCTCGCTCCCTAGAAAATCGAGGAAAGCTCGAACGGTGCGGGATGGGTACTGTTCGCCCAGATATAGCGCGTGGATATCCTCCCCGTCACCGGGATGAAATGTGGGCAGCAATTCTAACAGCTGCCCGGACGCAAGGTCCTTGGCGACGTGGAAATGGGCGAGCCGCGCGATCCCCCCGCTCGCCAGTGCCATCAGACGCACCACCTCACCGGAATTACCCAGGAAAGGCCCATCAACCGTCCGCGAAACGACCCGGCCGTCGATCTTGAAGGGCCAACTGTCCACTGAGCGCCGAAAGCTGAAGCGCAGGCAGGGATGGCGATCGAGATCGCGGGGCTCTGTCGGCTCGCCATGGCATGCAAGATAATCTGGACTGGCGACCACGACCATGCGGCTGCGTCCGAGTTTCTTCGCCTTGAGGCTCGCATCCCGCAGCGGACCAATTCGAATCGCAATGTCCGCCCGTTCCGCGACCAGCTCGACCAATGCATCTGACAGGGCGAGGTCCACCGTCACTGCCGGAAAACGGTTGAGAAAGCGTGGCAGGATCGGTAACAGGCAATGGGTGCCGAACGGGACGGAGGCATTGACGCGGAGCAACCCTCTCGCCTCGTGCTCCTCACCGCTGAAGCTGTGCTCGACATTCCTCAGCTCGTCCATCAGTGCCGTCACGCGGTCACGGTAGGTTTCACCATCAGCAGTTAACGCCAGTGCACGGGTCGTGCGGGCGATGAGCTGAACACCGAGCCGCGCCTCCAACCGCGCAATTGACCGGCTGACCGCGGAAGGCGTGACACGCAGCATCCGCGCCGCGCCCGCAAAGCTGCCAGTTTGGGCGACACTGAGAAAAATCTCCATCTCACCGAAACGATTGTCCATAGCCCACTCATGATTTTGAAGCACTTCTAAAGTGCAGAGGTGATATCTAATCATCAATAGCCTTCTCGCCTATTTGCTGTCCCATCGATGGATGAACGGAGTGACAAACGATGGACCTGCAACTCAAAGGCAAGACCGCGCTGGTGACGGGATCGACCGCAGGGATCGGCTTTGCGATCGCCGAACGGATGGCGGCCGAAGGCGCGACCGCCATCATCAGCGGCCGCAATCAGGACAAGCTGGATGCTGCCGCCGAGCGCATCGCCAAGATCGGTTCGGTAAAAGCCATTTTGGCAGATGCCGCGACGGCCGAAGGCGCCGCGACACTGATCGATGCGGCGCCGGACGCAGATATCCTCGTCAACAACCTGGGCATCTATGAGGCCAAGCCCTTCGCGGAGATTTCCGACGCGGACTGGCATCATATGTTCGAGGTCAACGTGATTAGCGGCGCGCGGCTCGCTCGCCATTATTTCCCGCGCATGCTGGCAAAGGACTGGGGCAGGATCGTTTTCATCGCCAGCGAGAGCGCGCTCGTCGTGCCCGGCGAGATGATCCACTACGGTATGACCAAGACGGCGCAACTCGCCATTGCGCGGGGCCTGGCCGAGCAGACGCGCGGCACAGGCGTGACCGTCAATTCCGTGCTGCCCGGCCCGACGCGCTCGGAAGGCATTGTCGATTTCATCCGTTCGGTTGTGGACAACAAGGACGCGTCGGAAGCCGACCGGGAGGCAGAGTTCTTCCGCGAATATCGCCCGTTGTCGTTGATTCGGAGGCTGATCGAGGCAGACGAGATTGCGGCGCAGGTCGCGCTGCTTTCGAGCCCGTGGGGTGCGATCACCAATGGCGCTGCAATCCGGGTCGAAGGCGGTATCATTCCCACCATTGCTTGAGCTCCATTTCCAAAATAGCGGTAATGAGCCGGCAGCCGCGCGGCCTGCCCATTTCGCATCTGGGCGCCATATGGCGTTAAGTCGGGATGCTCGTTTTGAGGAAAGTCGGGGTGCCCGCCGGCGCCGGCTGGCGGCTCTCCGTTGGTAAATGGCTGACTGAGCTTTGCCTCGTTGGTCGGTGCGGGACATGGCGCCGCTCGCCGCAATCCGCATCTGGAAAGATAACGATGCCCCGCCTTCGTGTTGTCGCTAAGGCATTCCGTGTTGCCGAAGCCCTCGGGTCAACCGCCAACGAGCAGTTCCTTGACGACAAGCCACCTGAGCTGATCGACCACATGGTCAAAATGCTTCCTCCCGAATGTCTTGGCACGCCAGAGGACATCGGCGGGACACGGCCCTTTTTGTTGCATTGTGAGCCGTGATCCGATGGCCAGATATTGGCTGTTCGGTCCTTGAGCAGTTAAGCGCCGGAGTGCTGCATCGGGATTGGGTGACTGGACTGCGGCGTCCTCACTGCACCAGGTAATGCGAAGCCCCAATTCGCTCCTGCAGCACCCGGCTCGTCGCCGCTGGGGCGACCAATCCCTGGATTGGGCCGCGAATTCGCGTCAATGTGATAGTAGTAATTGTCTTGGCGCCGCGGTCGCCGAAACCTCCTTAATCTTGCCTTGTGCTGGGATCCATCCGTCTGAATGCCTGCAAGGCCAGAGCCAGCCCGCCAAACGTAACGCCCAATAGTCCTACACCATGCCAGCCTGCAATCTGCCAGATCACCATGGCCGACGCTGAGCCGAATGAACCGCCGAGAAACATGCCGCCCATGAAGAGCGTATTGAGCCGAGCGCGAGCGTCGGGGCGCAGCGCATAAACGATATGCTGGTGTGAGATCAGTGCCCCCTGTACGGCCAAATCAAGCAGGACGCAGCCCAGAGCCAGTCCAAATATACCGCTTGCGCTGCCCGAAACAGCCCAGCCTGCCATGACGAGTACCGTACCTGCAGTAATCGCTGCACGAGGCCCGCGTCGGTCGGCCAAATGCCCGGCCAAAGGCGCAGCCAGAATTCCTGTTGCACCAATTACGCCGAACAGTCCCGCCACCTGTGGGCCATGTCCCAACTGCTTGAGGTAAAGAGCAAGGACGGTCCAGAAGGCGCTGAAAGCAGCAAATAACAGGCCTTGAGTGAAGGTCGCCCGGCGCAGGGCTGGAAAGTCACGCCACAGGTGCCAGAGAGAGCCGAGCAACGCTGGATAGGACGGGCCCGTCTCAGGTCGCGAAACGGGCAGCACCCTCCACATCAGCCAGCCTGCGGCCAAAGCCAGCGGCGAGCCCAGCCAGAACATGCTGCGCCAACCCTCATGCTGTGCCACTATCCCTGCCAGCGTGCGGCTGAGCAAGATACCGGCCAGCAACCCGGCCATCACCTTGCCGATGACCGCTCCGCGCTTTTGGTCGGGCGACATATGCGCGGCGAGCGGGACGATCTGCTGAGCGACAGTCGCCAGCGCACCGACAAGCAGCGAAGCCAGTAACAGTGCGGCCCCGCCCGGGGCTGCGGCAGCCATCATCGATGCCGCCGCCAAACCAAGAAATTGGACAAGGATCATTCCTCGCCGTTCGACAAGGTCGCCAAGAGGCACCAATAGAAACAGACCAATTGCATAGCCCAGTTGCGTGACCGTGGGTACTAACGCGGGCAGAGTTCCAGGCAGGTCCTGCTGGATCAGGGCCAGCATTGGTTGGTTATAATAGATATTGGCGACAGCAAGGCCCGTAGCCGCTGCCATTGCATAGATCACCGCAGCGGAGAGCGGTTTGGTGGAATTGGTCACGACACGATCTCCGTCGCGGCGAGTGTGGGATAATCTGTGTAGCCGCGCGCATCCCCGCCATAAAAGGTCGCGGTATCCGGCTCGTTGAGTGGCGCGTCGGTGCGCAGACGTGCGGGCAGATCGGGGTTGGCGATAAAAGGGCGCCCAAAGGCGATCGCATCGCCTCGCTTATCAGCCAAGGCCTGTTCGGCACTCCAGCGCGTATAGCCACCAGCCAGAATGATCGGCCCTGAAAAAATATCTCGAATGTCGCGCATAAGGGCATCGGCGCGCGGATCGATGGCGGCAATTTCGCGGCCCTGCACACTAGGTTCCACCAGATGGAGGTAGGCCAGATTGCGGCCCTCCAGTTCGCCCGCAAGATAGTGGAAGAGCGCTTCGGGCTCGCTTTCGTTCATGCCGAAACTTTTGCCCATGGGCGCCAAGCGCAGGCCAACCCTGTCGCTGCCTATTGCTGCGCACACGGCATCCAAAACTTCCAGCGTTAGCCTGGCACGGTTATGATATGAGCCACCGTAGCGGTCTGACCGCCAATTGCTGGCACTGTTGAGGAATTGATCAAGCAGATAGCCATTGGCTCCGTGGATCTCGACCCCGTCCAGGCCTGCGTCGATGGCATTGCGGGCAGCCCGCACATAGTCGGCAACGATCAATTGAATGCCCGTGATGGTCAATTCCTGAGGTTCGGGGACATCGGCAAAAGTGCCACGGCCATCATCGCCAGGAACGAATGCCTTGGCGGGAACCGGCATCGCGGTGGGAGCCACGGGCCGCGCTCCACCCGGCTGGAACACGGGATGCGAAACGCGGCCCACGTGCCAGAGTTGCATCACCATGCGTCCACCACGTGCATGCACGCTGCGAACCACTTTGGCCCAGCCATCGATTTGGTCCTGCGTATGGATGCCAGGAGTCCAGGCATAGCCTTGGCCCTGCGGCGAGATTTGCGTTCCTTCGCTGATGATAAGCCCGGCCGAGGCGCGCTGGCTGTAATACTCTCGTGCGAGATCGGATGGCACATTTCCGGCGGCGGCTCGGGAACGGGTGAGGGGAGCCATCACGATCCGATTGGGCAGATCGAGCGAGCCAAGACGAATGGGTTCAAACAACAGGTCGGTCATGTGGGGCACTCCTGAGGGACGAAGTTGTCCGGTGGGGTGCCTGGGATCTGCGCCCATTCGGATCTCTTGATAATCTGCTCATTTTCGAGAGGGTTTTTGCGTATTCTGCAAAGATCAGAGTGCGCGATCCCAATAGGGTGGGCTGCCAAAGCGCTGGGCGAGAAAATCGACGAAGGCGCGCACTTTGGGTGATCCTCGCCGGTCCGGCAGGTAGAGCGCATGGATGCCACTGTTCGCTTGTGGCGGCTTGCCGAGGCGGCCGATGTCGGCCTGCCATTCGGTCAGAATTGGCCGCAAACTGTCCTGCGCGATCTCTTCACCCACCAACCATGTCGGCAGCATCACCACACCATAACCCGCGAGGGCCGCTTCTTTCAGAGCTTCGGCTTGATTGGCACGAAGCGGTCCCTTGATGCGAATTTGCTCTACCTGCTTCGCGCTATCGGTGAAGCGCCAGCGCCGTTCACCGTCGGCAAAGGCAAAAGTGAGGCAGGCGTGCCTTGCCAGATCGGCCGGCACGGCAGGCGTACCCCATTGGTGCAAATAAGCTGGGCTGGCGCAGACGATCCGGCGATGCGGGGCCAGGCGCCGCGCGATCAGGCTGGAGGATTCCAGCGCCCCCAAGCGTATGGCGATATCGATCCGTCGTTCAACCAGATTGATGATTTCGTCGCTCATCAGCAATTCCAGCTCGACCTCCGGATATTCCGCCATGAAACGCGGCAGGAAGGGTGCGATATGCATTCGTGCGAAGGAGGCTGGCAAACTGACCCGCAGAAGCCCGCGCGGTGGCCCGTCGCGCTCGCGCAAGCTACGGTTGGCTTCTTCCAGGCTTGCGAGGATGGCAACCGCCCGGACGTAATAGGTTTCTCCGGCATCCGTGAGCGACACGTGCCGGGTGGAACGGTTGAGCAATGTCACGCCCAGTTCACCTTCGAGCGCATCGACATGGCGGGTAAAGGAAGAAGCGGCTTGCCCGACCCGCCTTGCAGCAGGGGCGAAACCGCCCTCGTCAACCACCGCTACGAAAGCCCTGATCGCCGCAAACATGTCCATGTGTCCTCGTAGCGGTCCTGAAAGCGAAGAGCCATTCATCTTAGACAGGTTGCGGACAAGTGCCCGGTCCGCCACTCGCTCGCCGATGACATTCGGTTGGCGAATATTCTGCGATTTGAAGGTGCCCTGCAGCCCGTAATGTGCTGCAGGGCCCTCAGCCTTGGTCAGGCGATGTCATAGCGATCTGCGTTCATGATCTTGGTCCAAACCGAGATGAAATCGGCAAGGAAACGCTCTTCGCCGTCACTGGCGGCATAAACTTCGCATATGGCGCGAAGCTGCGAATTCGAGCCGAAGCTCAGATCCACTCTGCTTGCCGTCCACTTTTGTGCGCCAGTTGCGCGATCGATGCCGATATAGCGATCTGCGATGTCCTCGACTTTGGTCCACGTCGTTGCCATGTCGAGCAGGTTGACGAAGAAGTCGTTCGATAGCGTGCCTGCACGGTCGGTCAGGACGCCGCGCTGGTCGTCTCCATGATTGATGCCCAGGACGCGAAGACCTCCCAGGAGTGCGGTCATTTCCGGCACGGACAGGCCAAGAAGCTGCGATTTGTCGACCAGCAGGGCATCCGTCGGAACCGGATAGCTTGCTCCAAGAAAATTACGGAAGCCGTCAGCCTTCGGTTCTAGCCATGCGAAGTTCTCCGCATCGGTCTGCTCTGCGCTGGCATCGACGCGTCCGGGCGTAAATGGGACCTCCAGATCGCGGCCGGCAGCCTTAGCGGCCAATTCGATGCCGACACCACCCCCCAGAACGATGAGGTCCGCCATCGAAACGCGCCCGAAGTCAGCGGCAATATCCTCGTAAATGGCAAGGACGTGTGCGAGTTTCGAAGGTTCGTTGGCTGCCCAGCTGTTTTGGGGAGCAAGCCGGATGCGGGCACCGTTCGCACCGCCGCGATGATCCGACACGCGGTGGGTGGAGGCTGATGCCCAGGCGGTGCGGACAAGGTCGGCGACGGAAAGACCGCTTGCCGCGATCATGCCTTTGAGGGTGACGATATCTGAATGGTCCAGCGGCGCAAAGGCGGCAGCGGGAAGCGGATCCTGCCATAGAAGGTCCTCAGTCGGCACTTCCGCACCAAGATAGCGCGCCTTGGGCCCCATGTCGCGGTGGGTGAGCTTGAACCAGGCCCGGGCAAATGCATCGGCGAACCTTGCCGGGTCTGCCCGGAATTCTTCCATGATACGGCGATATTCAGGGTCGATCTTCATCGCCATGTCGGCGGTGGTCATCATGGTAGGAACACGTCGCTCCGGGCTATGTGCGCCTGGAGCCAGCGTCTCGTCCGGATTGCCGACCGGCTGCCACTGGTGGGCGCCAGCCGGGCTGGTGACGATCTCGTATTCGTGGTCGAGGAGCATATCGAAATAGCTCATGTCCCAAGTGATGGGCGTGGGCGTCCACGATCCTTCCAGACCGGAAGTGATCGCATCATCGCCCATGCCGGTACCATGGGTGGAGATCCAGCCAAGGCCCATTTGCGCAATGTCCGCGCCTTCCGGCTCGGGACCGACTTTTGAGGCATCGCCGCCGCCATGGGTCTTGCCGAACGTGTGACCGCCTGCGGTCAGAGCGACGGTCTCCTCGTCGTTCATGCCCATACGGGCGAAAGTCTCGCGCACATCGCGCGCGGAACCCACCGGATCGCTGTTGCCTCCCGGACCTTCCGGGTTGACGTAAATCAGCCCCATCTGGATCGAAGCCAGCGGGTTCTCGAGGTCCATCTGCTTTTCCGGCTGGATGCGGGTTTTGGCGCCTTGCCCGACCCATTGCTCTTCGGTGCCCCAATAGACGTCGGTTTGCGGCGCATAGACGTCCTCGCGCCCGCCGCCGAAACCGAAGATGGGCCCGCCCATCGATTCGATCGCGACGTTGCCGGCGAGGATCATGAGATCCGCCCAGGACAATTTCGCGCCGTACTTTGCCTTGATCGGCCAGAGCAATCGACGCGCCTTGTCGAGATTGCCGTTGTCGGGCCAGGAATTGAGTGGAGCAAAGCGCTGCTGTCCGGCCCCGGCGCCGCCGCGTCCGTCACCGGAGCGATATGTCCCAGCAGAGTGCCATGCCATGCGGATGAAGAACGGGCCATAATGTCCATAGTCCGCCGGCCACCAAGACTGGCTGTCGGTCATCAGGTCGGCAAGGTCCGATTTCACACCTGCAAGGTCCAGCGACTTGAATTCGGCCGCATAATCGAATTCCGCACTCATCGGGCTGGTGCTCTTGCCAGCCTGGGCAAGGATCGAGAGATCGAGCTGCTTAGGCCACCAGTCGCGGTTGCTTCTTCCGGTGAGCGTTCGCGTGGGGGTGGCGCTGAAGGGGCATTGGTTCTCGTTGGTCATGTCGGTTAAGGTCCTGCGGAGTGGTATTGAGTTTTTGACTGGGGTGCGATCGAAGTCTCATTGGCCGTGCGGGGCGGCTGCGGCGGGGGAGCGCAGGAAGGCTATCGTCGCGCCCAGCACTATCAGGCCGGCCAAGGCGAGCGGGCAGGCCAGTCCCCCGGTTCGCAGAAGCAGCGCCCCGATGGCCGCACCGGCGAAAATCGCCAGTACTGCGCCGAAGCGCCTCGGGAAGTTGGGCGTGCTGCGGCCGGTCTGGTCCGCGGCGATGCCCGTTATGGTGAGGGTTAGGACGGTTGTCGTCAGGTCCGGCACCTTGAGCTGCCGGACCGTCGCGTTCCTCAGCCCCATGGCAAATCCCGTCAGGGCGATCACCGTAAGCACGGCCGGTTCCGGCGCCTGAGCCTCGACATCGATAGTCAGAGCGACCAGAGCTGCTGCCCACAGGAGCGTCGCTTCGGTGATTGCCGCGCGGATTAACCACTGGCCCAGCGGCCTGGCGGATTGAACCCGGCCCAGTTTCCCGGCCCCCCAGGCTCCGGTCATGAAGGCAGCCAGAGCCAGAAGCGCTGGCCCGAACCGAAACCCGCTCGTCCCGGCAGCTGCGAAACCCAGAAACACGACATTGCCTGTCATATTCGCGGTGAAGACCTTCCCCAGGCCAAGGACGGAGGCTGCATCAACGAGGCCAGTCGTTGCGGAAAGCAATAGCAGCAAACGGGGCAGGGCATTCGAGGACGAGGGTGAGGGAGAGGCGGGTTGGGGCGGGGCCATGGGATTCTCCAGCGCGGAACGGCGAAAGGGGGCTCAGAAGCGGAAATTGCTCTCCAGGCCAAGCATGCGAATGGGGCGAGCGCTCCCCGTTGCGCGGATGAAAGGCCCTGCGGAAAAGGTTGAAACGGAGGCAGACAGTTCAAGTTCGGAAGTGGCCTGCCATGAGACTGCGCCTTCGATAAGGGTTCCGATGAAACGCGCGCGGGTACCGCCGGCGGCGCGAACCAGGTTCCCGGGAATATCGTAAATGCCGTCCGCCGTCGAGTAACGCCAATAGGCTGCCCCTGCGAGGCTGGCGGAAACTTTTGGGGAAAGCCTGAGGCCGAGCGAGGGGTGAACGTTGACCAGATTGTAAGGACCGATCGGTGAAAGTTCGCCGAAATATTTGCCCTTGGGAAACAGCGCATTGAATGTGCCGAGGCGGTCATCGCTGGTATTGCCGTCGCCGCTGACGAGGTTGGCACGCAGCGTGAGGTCGGGCTCCATTGGCAAGGTGGGAAAACTGCGGCCGATCTCGCTTCCCACCGTCCATGCGGAGATGGGGCCGCCGGCGAAGCGTCCGAACTGGTAGACGCCTTCGATGTTCCAGTGCCAGCCGTCCTGCGTGTTGTGCCAGCGGACGCCCAGACTGTGGCGGGTTTCACTGCCCTTGCGGTCGCCCCAGTGGGCACCATCGTTGCGATAGCCCAAATAATAGAGATCTAGCTCGGGCAGAACGGCATAGGCGCCCCATAGCGACTTGTCGTGCGAGGGGCGGTCATTGAAGTCGCCCTCGCGGGCTTGCACGGGCCTTACCGCCAGCAAGTTTACCTTGGCCATGCCGAGCGCCAGGTTGGCGCGTAGGCCGTCAAAGGCGAGCGGTACGTTGGGGCCATAGCGTGTGCCGATCAGCCGCTCGGTGCCAAGTGAAAGCATTTGTCGTCCGCCGCGCACGGTTACGGGGCCGAAGTCTGCCTCGACGAAGCCTTGCAGCAGGTCGATCCCGGTCTCGTCGATCGGCCCCGGTCTCGGCGCGACGCTGACTGAAGTCGTGGCGATCGGCTGGATGAAGGCGCGCAATTTGCCGACATGGAGATCGGCATAGGGCAGGGCGCGAAACCAGACGTAGCTGTCGTCCGGCGCCGGTGCGCTGCCCCACGCGTTGTTGTCGTATCCTTCCGTACGTGCCCGCAGTTCGATCCCGGTCGAAAGCCAGACCTCGCCATTGGCGCCAAGAGGAACGTACTTGAAGGAGCCGGTCCAGTGGTGGCCGCGCTTTTCCGCGTCGGACAGGTCCGACCAGTCTTCATCGGCACGCGTAATGGTTAGGGTAGGGGCTTGCCACGCTTCGTGCGGATCGGCCTGGGCCGTGCTCGATGCGAAAATCGCACCGATTACGCTGCCCAGGAGCGCCGCTTTATACACGGCGGTGTTCCAGTTCGGCAACCAGGGCCGCCATGACGAACCCGCCGATCAGGCCGAGATGCTCGAAGAAGGCGTTTGTGGCGGCAAAGCGTTCCGGCCCTGCCGGCATCGACCAGAAAGCATTGGCGGTGATCGCCGCCAGAATTGTGAAAACGCCGAGCATGCCTGCCCCGAGCCAGACGAGCCGCCCCGAGAGGATGAGGAGCGACCCGACAAGTTCCACCGCGATGGTTAGTGCGGCCCACAAGGCAGGTGGGCTCATCCCGAAGTGCGCCTGTTCGGCGACAGCGGAGGAGAAGTCTGCCAGTTTGACCAGTCCGCCCACAAGATAGGCACAGACCAGCGCCAGCCTGGCCAAGAACCAGGTCGGGCGCCAGTTGAGAATGGCGTCAACGAAACGGGGATCGCGCGTCGTGTCCATCACGATCAGTTCTTCTGATGGATTTCAGCGATGTAGCCACCGGGGAAGCGCACGATTGCACTTTCGCGATGGCCGACGGAGAATGGCGCAACCAGTGTTTCTACGCCCGCTGCACTCGCCTTGGCCAGCGTGTCAGCGAGATTGCTGACGACATAACCGGTCATGTCGCGGCCATACGGCCAGGGCAAATGCCCGTCAGAGACGAAGACGACCATGTCGCCATAGCCGCTCCTTATTTCGACCCGGCGAATGGTCTTGCCGGCTTGCCCGATTTCCGCTCCCTGAGCAGCCTTGTCATCGGAGACGATTTTGCCGTGAGCGAAGCCGGTCCAGCTCCTGATGAAGCTGTCGGCCGCATCGGCGGTCAGATAGATGCGGTTTTCGGGTACGTTTTGAAGCGGGGCGTAGCTGGGCTTTGTGTTGTGCCAGTAAAGCTGCATGTTTACGCCGCCCGGCCACTGTATCACGGAATCCCGGCCGATCGGATCGGGGAAAGTTGCCAGACGACGCACTGCGCCATGGCTTACTGCGGATTTCACGGCGGTATCCAGGTCGGTGACCAGATAGCCGGTGCGTTCATCGCCGAAGGGGTAGGGGATCGGCGTCCTGAAGCCGAAGACTGAAACGGTGCCCGCCGGGGTCAGCACCAGTTGCGACTTGGTGAGGCTCTTGGTCGGCGTCACCTGAAATTGGCCCTGTTTGCTGGTAGTGCCGCCGAAAGTTGCGACGAAGCTGGTAACGAACGTGTCGAACTGATCCTGTGGCACGTAGACGTGGGTGGTGTCGTATTGCGCGCCTACCGCATAGTCAGCCGAGGCCTTTTCGGTGGCGAACACAGGTGCAAGGGCAGGATTCGCGACCAGAATGGCGGTCGCGATGATCAGAGTGAAGCGTTTCATGTCTGTGGCTCCGGTGAGGGGAGGGCGATGCCGCGCAGTCGTTGGGGCAAGACCTGGCCAGGCGGTGCTTGCGGGGCTATCGATCTGGATAAAGTCGACTGATATTCTCGAAATAACAGAGATGAAGCGGCCCCTCCTCGCCGGGAGGGGCCACATGTGATCAGACCGCCCAGCAGCCGCAGCCAAGCGATCCCCAGAAGGTCTGGACATCGGCAGCGGGAACATTGGCGCCGAGCGCTGCTGCATGGTCGTGGCCGTGAACACCGCAGGCGCTGGCGCAGCCGCAGGCAGAGGCCAGCTTCTGCTTGGCTTCGGGCGTCTGGTAATAGCCGCCGAAGGTCGCGACCGGCGACCAGTCGGGCATCGGGCGGGGCAGTTCGGGGGCGAGCGGGCGGTAGTCGCCCTCGCCATGCACAACCTTGCCGCCGAGCACGGTCAGCACCGAGCGGATGTGGACGATGTCGTGCTCGGGCACCGCGAAGTAGTCGTCCGACAGTAGCGCGAGGTCGGCCAGTTGACCCGCCTTGATCTGGCCCTTCTTGCCCACTTCGTTCGAGAACCAGGTGTTTTCGTGCGTCCACATGGCCAGCGCCTTCTCGCGGCTGACGCGATTGGCGTTCGGGTAGAGGCGCATGCCGCCAACCGTGCGGCCAGAGACCAGCCACGAAAGCGAGACCCACGGGTTATAGCTGGCGACGCGGGTGGCGTCGGTACCCGCGCCCACCGGAATGCCGGCAGAAAGCATCCTGGAGATCGGCGGCGTGCGTTCGGCGGCCTTGGCGCCATAGCGCTCGACAAAGTATTCGCCCTGATAGGCCATGCGGTGCTGCACGGCTATGCCACCGCCGAGCGCGGCGATGCGGTCGATATTGCGGTCGGAAATCGTCTCGGCGTGGTCGAAGAACCAGTTGATGCCTTCGAGCGGGATGTCACGGTTGACCTTCTCGTAGACATCGAGCGCGCGGCCGATCGTCTCGTCATAAGTGGCGTGAAGCCGCCAGGGCCAGCGGTGCTCGGCGAGCAGGCGGATGACGGGTTCCAGATCGCCTTCCATGCTTGGCGGCATGTCGGGGCGCTCGACGCGAAAGTCCTCGAAATCGGCGGCAGAATAGACCAGCATCTCGCCCGCGCCGTTGTGACGATAGGTGTCGTCGCCCTGTCCGGGGCTGACTTGCTTCACCCAACCCGAGAAATCCGCGAGTTCCTCCTTCGGCTTCTGCGTGAAGAGGTTGTAGCTGATCCGCACGGTCAGCTGATCTTCGGCGTGGAGCTTTTCGATGATTTCGTAATCGTCGGGATAATTCTGGAAACCGCCGCCCGCATCGATCACTCCCGTCACACCCAGCGCGTTGACTTCGCGCATGAAGTGGCGGGTGGAATTGAGCTGGTAGTCCTGCGGCAGCTTGGGGCCCTTGGCCAGCGTCGAATAGAGGATCGTCGCGTTTGGTTGAGCTAGCAGCAGGCCGGTGGGATTGCCGGCGGCATCGCGCACGATCTCACCGCCCGGCGGGTTCGGCGTGTCCTTGGTGTAGCCGACGACGCGCAGCGCTGCGGCGTTGAGCAGCGCGCGGTCGTAGAGGTGCAGGATGAAGACCGGCGTATCGGGAGCGACGGCGTTCAGTTCATCGATCGTCGGCAGGCGCTTTTCAGCAAACTGATGTTCGGTAAAGCCGCCGACGACGCGGACCCATTGCGGCGCGGGGGTATTGTCGACCTGCTGCTTCAGCATCGCCATCGCCTCTGCCAGCGATGTTACGCCATCCCAGCGCAGTTCCATGTTGAAATTGAGGCCACCTCGGATGATATGCATGTGGCTGTCGATCAGGCCAGGGATCAGGCGGCGGCCCTTGGCATCGATCACGATTGCGCCGGGTGCGGCAGCCTCGCGCGCTTCCTGTTCGCTGCCCACCGCGAGGAACTTACCGTTGCGGATCGCCACCGCTTCGGCCACAGGGTTTTCGCGATCCAGGGTCGAAACCTTCGCGTTGATGATGATCGTGTCGGCGGGTTGGGACATGCGAATTTCGTCCTTGCTTCGACCCGTTCGGGCCGCGAGGGTTGTGGGCAGAAGCGACGCAGCAGCGGCTCCCAGTAATGTGTGGCGGCGGGTTATCATGCCTCGCGTTCGTCTGTGTCGTCGCCCGGCAGCCGACCGAGTACATGTTCGCGACAATCGGTCATGACGAATTCCGCTACGTCTTTCTTTGTCATGATCCGGCTCGCCAATGGAATGATCTGCTCGCCGAGCAGGATGCCCAGCAGTCCCAAAAGGGCGATCATCGGTGGCGCAGGCGAACGCACGCCAAGGAGACTGTAGACGACGCCAACCAGCAACCCGGCGGCGATGGAGAGAAGGTAGGCTTTCATGTGTGGTCTCCTCGGCGTGCGTTCTTCGCTCCGGGTGTCCCTTGTTCCCGGCAAGTGCGCACGGGGGGCGCGCAAATGCCGGGAAAAGCCGGAGGGAAGGCGTTCGGATCAGGCCTTTACGAAGGCGAGCAGATCGGGATTGATGGTCTCGGCGTTCACGGTGAGCATGCCGTGCGAGAAGCCCTCGTAGATCTTGAGCGTGGCGTTCGGCAGGATTTCGGCCTGCAGTACGCCAGCGTTCCTGTAAGGCACGACCTGGTCGTCATCGCCATGCAGGACGAGCGTAGGGACGGACATCGCCTTCAGGTCGTCTGTCTGGTCGGTTTCCGAGAAGGCCTTGATCCCGTCGTAGTGGGCCTTGGCGCTGCCCATCATGCCCTGGCGCCACCAGTTGTCGATGACGGCGCTCTTCACATCGGCGCCCTCGCGGTTGAAGCCGTAGAAGGGCCCGGCGGCAACGTCGCGGAAGAACTGCGCGCGGTTGGCGGTAAGGCCGGCGCGCAGCCCATCGAAGACCTCGATCGGAAGACCATCGGGATAGGCTTCGGTTTGCAGCATGATCGGTGGCACGGCGCTGACCAGCACGGCCTTGGCGACGCGGCCCCGGGGGATGCCGAAGCGGGCGACATAGGCAGCCACTTCGCCGCCGCCGGTTGAGTGGCCGATGTGGACCGCGTTCCTGAGATCGAGGTGGTCCATTACCGCGGCAGCATCCGCGGCGTAGTGGGTCATGTCATGCCCCTCGCTGACTTGCGCCGAGCGACCGTGGCCACGCCGGTCATGTGCGACGACGCGGTATCCTTCAGCAAGGAAGAACAACATCTGCGCATCCCAATCGTCCGATGACAGAGGCCAACCGTGATGGAAAACGATGGGTTGGGCGTCCTTCGGGCCCCAGTCCTTGTAAAAGATCTCAGTACCGTCTTCAGTGGTTACATAGGCCATGTTGCTGATCCTTGCGTGAAAGTCAGGGGAGAGGGGGTGGGACCGGTGGCCTTCGACGAGGGCCGGGTGGGGGGATCGGTCGCCGGTCCCGAACTGAGGTCAGTGTCCGCCTTCGGACGCGCCGAACATGGTCTTGGCGTAGTTGATGCCGATGCCGTAGGCGCCGCCCCACTTGCGGGCAATGCCGGTGGTGCTGTCGTAGGTTTCGGTGCGGGCCCAGTCGCGCTGCAGTTCCAGAAGGTACTGGAGCGAGGTCATCGGCACGGCACCCAACTGGATCATCCGCTGCACCGCGCGCTCGTGTGCTTCTTCCGAAATGTCGCCGCAAGCGTCGGTGATCACATAGGCTTCGAAACCTTGGTCAATGGCCGAAGCAACGGGGCCAACGATGCAGACCGAGGTCCACAGGCCGGCGAAAACAACGCGCGACTTACCGATGCGATTGACTTCGCCAATGACAGCTTCGTCCTCCCAGGTGTTCATCGAGGTCCGGTCGAGCATGGGCTGACCTTCGAAGGCATCGACGATCTCGTCGAACATCGGGCCCGAGAAGCTCTTTTCAGCAACCGTGGTAAGAATGGTGGGAACGTCGAATGACTTGGCTCCGCGCGAGATCAGCGCTGCGTTATTGCGCAGCAGTTCGGGAGCGATTGATTTGGTCGCAAAGCTCATTTGCGACTGAAAGTCTATCAGGACCAACATATGGTTGGAGGGCGAAATGAGGGACTTTCCGGGGGTTGCGGTGGCGGTAATTGTCATGGTCGTTCCTTGCATGTGGAGCGCGTCGCGCTGCCGGTGGATGCAACTTATGCGGAGTGAGATGTTCGAACTACATGGATAAAATGTGGCAAAATGTTCTATGAAATTGAAATGTAGGCGTAGCGCACGGGCGCAACGCCGTTTGCGCAGGCCCGATGACGTCCTGACGGGCGGCATGATAGGCCCCGAGGATCGCAGTGTATTGGATAAGGCTGATGGCTTTATGACGTTTCGGTCGCAGACTCGCCGGGTTCGGCTACGCGACGGGGAACTGTTCGGCTTTGCCTAAATCTCGATCAGGCCACGCTTGATCGCAATGGTTACTGCATGTGTTCGGTCTGCGGCGTCGAGTTTTGAAAAGATCGACTTCATGTGCCCTTTCACGGTTTCCTCCGAAAGACGCAAACGGCTCGCCACCTGGCGATTCGAATTGCCCTTGGAGGCCAGGCTCAACACTTCAATCTCTCGTTCGATCAACGGATCGTCGAGGACATGCATGGCGATGGAGGTGGCGACCGAAGCATCAAGGTGTTTGCCGCCGAGATGGACTGAGCGGACGGCGTCGAGCAATTGCTTGCGCAGACTGGCCTTGAGCAGATAACCTACTGCACCAGCACGCAAGGCCTTGATCGCGCGCGAATCGCCTGAGTAGGTCGTGAGAACGATGATGCGTGCATCGGGATCACTTTCCCGGATTGCGGAAATTGCCTCCAGGCCCTGAATTTCCGCCATTTGGAGATCCATGAGCACGATGTCGGGGCGTAGTCGGGCGTATTCGGCGATCGCACCTGCGCCATCGTCCGCCTCGCCCACGACCTGCATGTCTTCCTGCGTCGAAAGGACAGCTCGCACACCTTCTCGGAACAGTACGTGGTCATCAACCAGTAGAATCCGGATTGGCGCTGACAGGTCAGTCCGGCATGGAGTGGTGTACGAACTGGGGGGCATGATCGGGAACTAGATGCATCGAATTCTGAAGTCCATTACCGAGATGCAGGTCATCCTTTCCATTCGGCCAATTCCCGCCGCATAGCCGCCTTGGCGATCTCTGAATGTACATGGTAGTCGTCGACGATCCATTCCAGCACAGCGCAGCGCATGATCGCTGGATGGGCCTCGATCGCTCGCAGCACCCCTGCCATGACTTCACGGGCGATCAGCGCGACATTGTCAGGCAGAGGATTAAGCATTGGCGGCTTGACCATGTATCCGACCGCGCACCGTCCAAGTTTCAAAGCCGATCGCATGGCCAATTCGCTCAGAATTCCCATGGCAGGTGCATCGAGCCGGGAGATTTCGCCCATCCCAATGACAAGAAGTGAACAGGCCATATAAGGTGGCGGCAACCGATCGAGAACAAGCGTCTCTCCGAAGCGCCCGAGGAAAAGGCCTCCGTCGCGCAATTGTGCCAGTGTGCTTCTGAGCGCATCATCCAGTCGCGCGGTGATTTCATCCGTCGTGTCCGGAGCTGCTGGCATGCCCACAATCAACAGTTCAACGTCGGTGAGTAAGGCATCTATCGGACGGGTGGTGAGGTGCACCGCGCGATAAGTGCCTAACTCGTCGGCTTCCTTCTTGTCCATTCCCGGCTTCTCTCTGCGCCGACGTTCGTATCGACCGGGCTGGCCTGCCCATCAACGCACGGTGGACAATAGGGCCATCAATGGGCCGGGTCGTGGAGGGGACTGACACAAGTTGGACAGGATTGCCCTAAACGGCCGCTGGCGACTGGCAGGCCCTATGGGCGCGCCAATCGCGAAAGCCGCCGGTCGGGCACCAGCCAGAGGGCTATCACCAGGATATAGAGCGCGAGCGCAATCCAACGGCTGACGAAGCTAAGTGGGACCGCCGCAGCATAGATCGCCAGGGTGCCCCATCCCTTGTGGTCCCGGCCGATGGCGAGGGCGAGTTTCGATTGGGGTCCATTGCAGGCGATAATGGCTCGCTCCGTAAGGAAAAACCCAATTGCGGCCCCACCCAGCACGATGCCGTATGCGGCGGTTGCGCCAACCGAATAGGCGCTCGCGTCCAGCCAACGGATGACGAAAGGCACGAGGCTTAACCAGAATAGGAGGAACAGATTTGCCCACAGCACTCGTCCGTCGACACGTGGGTCGAGTTGGAAGAGATGGTGATGATTGTTCCAGTAGAGCCCCACGTTGACGAAGCTCAAGGCATAAGCGACCAGCAGCGGCAATGCCTGTCCAACGTCTGCCAGCGCACTGCCTGCTGGCACATGCAATTCCAGAACCATGATAGTGATCACAATCGCGATCACTCCATCCGTAAGTGCTTCCAGCCGACGGGCGTTCACGCTCGGGCTCCGCAAGCGAGGTCAGCCGCGCCGTCATCTTGCCAGCGACGCCGCCACACAAGCGGCGTGGTACCGACCATCCGCTTGAAAAGGCGTGTGAGATGGGCCTGGTCCGTCAGGCCGCATGCACTCGCGATCTCAGAGAGCGTATCGCCGGTTTCCAGCATCATCTGCTGGGCGCGCCGAACTCTTTGGCGCACGACGAAACTGTGTGGGGTTTCACCCATTGTAGCCTTGAAGGCGCGAAAAAAATGGCCCGTGCTGAGGTTCACTTCATTGGCAAGTTCCTCGGTTCTGATGTTTCCGGCGAGGTTTCTGGAGACATGACCGATAACTTTGTGCATCTGCCAGGCAGCAAGGCCGCCGGTCGGAGGCGGTTCGTGTGCCGGTTGACTGGGCAAGAGGGTGAGCTCAGCGGTGCTTCTGACGCTTGTTTGTCTAATAAGCCGACCAAGATTGTCGGTAACGGCCCGATTGTTACC
>NZ_CCBH010000131.1:0-48260 GCF_001368935.1 Novosphingobium sp. KN65.2 | reverse complement strand
GGGGGCATTTTTTTTGGCGTGACGGCGTTCACTGCAGTCAGCGTAGAAGAGTATTGTCAAAACGGCGACGCTTCAAAACGCCACCGAAGCGGTAGATCAGGGCCGGGACGGCCGACGAAGCAGGAATGCTGCGGACAGCGCGAAGATCGTCAGGACCGCGAAGAGCGCCGGAAATCCGAGAGCAGGCACGAGGGCCATAGTCAGGGAGGGGACGATAAGTGAGGGCACGGTATTGGTGAGGTTGAAAAATCCCAGATCCCGTCCACGACGCGCGTTGTCTGGCAGGATGCGCAAGGTCTGTGCGCTGTGCAGGGACAGGAACACCGTACTCGAAATGCCGAATACGATGTAGCCACCCATCGCCAGTTCCGGGTCGTTTGCCAGTGCCATCAGCGCGAGTCCTGCGCCACTGACGATCGCGCATATGCGCAAGGGCGCTATCGGACGTCCGGCCAGATCGGCCCAACGTCCAGCCCAAAGGGCCACGGGCGCGGCAAGGAGGAGGACGAAGGACAATAATCTTGCGACTGACGAATCGGTAAAGCTCCGGTCGATGCTGCGAAACCAGATGTAGAGATAGGCGAACAGGGAGACTACGGTGATCTGCACGAGGAGACGCGCAAACCACATGCGAGTCACGGTCAATCGCAGCCATTGGGCGCTGTCGAACCGTACATCCCGTTCCAGCAAATCGGCTTCCTGCCTGCCGGCCCCGCCTCGCCCGCCGAAGACCAGCAGCGGCACCACGCAGGCACAGGTGATCATGACCACGAGCACAAAGCGCATTTGCACTTCCGCCAAGCCCGGGATCGTGACGAAGGCACCGGAAAACGCGCCAAGGGCCGGAGCAAAGGCAAGCAGCCCGCCAAGGATGCCCTTGTGCCTGTCGGGCACCCCGTCCCCAGCCCATGCAGAAAGCGGCGCCATCATCATATTCAGCGCAAGCTGCCAGCCGATCACCGCCGCGATCAGGACCGGCAGCCTTTCGATACTCGGGATGAGCAGCAGGATGACGCCGGAGAGCACCAGGCCAAGTCCCACCCAGATCCTTCGCTGTCCGCTCAGGTCACTCAACCATCCAAAGGCGATATTGCCGAGACTGGCGGCCATCGCTCCGGCGAAAGTCGTCGCCGCCAGCCATTGCACCTGCTGTCCGCCGGCCAGCAGTTCGGCGCGAACCGGCAGGAGTATCGTCAGGAACGGCGTGTAGGCAATCGTCGCTCCGGCCCATGCAAGGGCATAGAGCGCCAGGAAGCGTCCGGCAGAATTGCAACGCTTCTCACCGGATGCCGCTTCTGCGACGTTAATCCTAGCCACTTTGCCCCGGCGGAGCCGTCGATCCGCGCACGACGAGATCGGCTGAAATGACTTCGGCGGCAGGTTCGCACGTCTTGTCCCGCTGCCACGCAATCAGCATCCGCACTGCGCGAGCGGTCATGTCCGCTACCGGCTGGTCCACGGCCGTGAGGGGCGGCCTGGTGAACCGGACTGGCGGGGTATTGTCGAAGCTGATCAGCGAAAGGTCCTGCGGGATCGACAGCTCCAGCTCATGCGCGACTTCGACGGTGGCGAGTGACATCTGATCGTTGCTGACAATGATAGCCGTCGGCCGGTTGTCCTGCGAGAGCAGCGTCCTTGCTGCCTGCTCGCCCGAAGCGAAAGTAAAGTCGCCTGCGGCCAGAAGCCCTTCGGTGGCATTGCCGGCGGCTTCCATCTCACCGCGCCAGCCGTCGACGCGCCACTGCGAGAGTTTGTAATTTGCAGGGCCCGCGATGAACCCGATCCGACTATGTCCAAGGTCAAGCAGGTGACGCGTCGCGAGGCGCGCGGCGCCTTCCTCATCCATGGCGATCTTGAAGCCGTCATGCCCCGTCTCGTCGAACCCTGTGCGCGACCCCATGCGGGAATAGGGAATGTTGAACCGGTCGAGCGTCGCCAGGATCTTGGGATTTTCCGAATGCGGCGGCGTCAGGACAGCACCGTCCGGCTGCAAAGCGGCAATCGCGGCGGTCAGTTCACGTTCGACATGGTCGTTATGCGTGTCGACCAGTTCGAAGATCAGGCGATAGCCATGCTGCGAACATTCCAGCATGCCGCCCAGCAGCATCTGGTCCACCCAGTCCGTGCCATGGCGTGCGCGCCAATCGGCGATCGTGCGCTCCCGATCGTTGAGTGCGAGGATCAGGTAAGAGCGCGATCCGCTCATGCGCTGTGCAGCGATCGACGGGACATAGCCCAACTTGTCGATCGATGCCTGGACGCGCTCGCGCATTTCGGACCGCACATTGGGCTCGTTGTTGATGACGCGACTGACCGTCTGCAGCGAGACGCCCGCGTCCGCCGCAACGTGCTTGATCGTGACTGCCTGGCGCCGTCGCCCCATGGTCTACGGATTTCCCCCTGTGCCTGCTGCCGTGTACTAGCTGCGCTTGGCGGCTTTTGCCAGACACGGACCCAGTCGATATGCACGGACTTGGGATAGTCCTGATCGTCGGCACCGCCGGTGTTGCGGCTTTCAGGGAGACGGCCGCCCGTGCGGGCTACCTGCGCGCGCAGACCGGCAAGCAGGTGCGCCAGTTCATCATCGCGCAGCTTGGCAGCATCGCTCCTGTGCAATTCATTGCCAGTCGAGAATCTTGTCCTGTATGAAAGATGTGGAATCAACCACGGTGAGGTGTCGATCCACGTATGACGCCAGCAAACTACTCCGCCATACGTAAGGAGGTGGGCCAGAACCCGCGCGCCGCCCTACGCGACTGCGAAAGGCTGCTGGCCCGAAATTCGGATGACGCCGAAGCCCATCGCCTCGCCGCCCGCGCCTTGCGCGCCCTGGGCAATGAAGAGCGCGCCAGTGTCGAAGAACTGGCCGCGATCGATGCCTCCACTCTCGACCCGATCCTGATCCAGGCCGGGCACGCGATGGTCCGGAACAGGCTTGAGCAGGCAGAACCGCTCCTTCGCGGCCGCCTGCGCGAGAACCCGTTCGACGTCGCCGCCATTCGGATGCTGGCCGAGATCGCCGGACGGATCGCGCGCTATCAGGATGCGGAACAGCTCCTGCGCCGTGCACTGGAACTCGCCCCCGCCTTCGTTGCCGCGCGCACCAATCTGGCCATGGCCCTCTACCGCCAGAACAAGACTGTAGAAGCCCTGGCGGAGCTGGATCGTCTGACCGATGAAGGCCCCGGCAATGGCGTGCTACGCGCCGCAGTCGTCGGCCGGCTTGGCGAATTCGCCGAAGCGATCAGCCTTTACGAAAGCGTACTGGCACGCCCGGGCAGCGAACGCCAACCGCGCATCTGGACCAGCTATGGCCACGCGCTCAAGACCGTAGGCCGACAGGCCGACGCGGTGGCCGCCTACCGCCGCGCGCTGGACTTGCGCCCGGCCTTCGGGGAAGCCTGGTGGTCCATCGCCAATCTCAAGACCGTGCGCCTTCAGGAAGCGGATATAGCGTCCATTCAAGCCGGACTTGCCGATCCCTCGGCCAGTGCCGAAGACAGGTACCATCTTCATTTTGCGCTCGCCAAGGCGCTTGAGGATGCGGGACGCCCCGAGGAAGGCTTCGACCATTATCTCACGGCCAATACCCTGCGCCGCGAACAGCTTCCCTATCGCGCCGAAAGGACCAGGAGGACGGTCGATCGCACCATTGCCCTGTTCGATGCCGCCTTCCTTGCGAAGCGCAATGGCCTGGGCTGCCCGGAACCCGATCCGGTATTCGTGCTGGGCCTTCCGCGCGCCGGCTCGACGCTCATCGAGCAGATCCTCTCCAGTCACTCGATGGTCGAAGGCACGATGGAATTGCCGGACATCCTTTCCCTGGTCTCCCGGCTTGGGAAGGAAGGCAGCTATCCCGAAGTCATCGCCGGACTATCTCCGGAGCGGCTGCGGGAGCTTGGCGAAACCTATCTCGAGCGCACGCGCATCCATCGCCGTGAAGGCAAGGCGCTGTTCATCGACAAGACGCCGAACAACTGGCTGCATGCCGGACTGATCCACCTGATCTTGCCCAATGCGCGCATCGTCGATGCCCGCCGCCATCCGTTGGACTGCGGTTATTCGAATTTCCGCCAACACTACGCCAGTGGCCAGGCCTTCTCCTATGACCTTGCCGACATCGGTCACTATTACGCCGATTACGTTCGGCTCATGCGTCATTTCGATTCCGTCATGCCGGGGCGCATCGTGAGGGTCATCCATGAGGACCTGCTGGACGATCCCGAAGCGGCGACCCGCAACCTGCTCAACGCCTTGGCCCTGCCGTTCGAGGATGCCTGCCTGCGCTTCTTCGAAAACGACCGCGCGGTGCGCACCGCCAGTTCCGAGCAAGTTCGCCGTCCCATCAATCGCGACGGTGCCGGGCTTTGGAGAGCCGTCGAAGACCGCCTGACGCCGCTGCGCGAAGCCCTGGGGCCCACGCTTGACGATTACGCTTGCCGATAAACCGCCGAAGCCACTGTGGCAGCACCGCAACGCATAGCTGAAAAAGCAACACAAATCGCGATGCCCTGAAACAATTCGCTTTGCGAATAAACACGCATGGCAAACTATGTCGCATCATTTCAGGGGGGTTTCCGCATGCTTCGAGGAATCCGAAAGGGCCGGCTCGCCTTTACTCTGCTTTCGACGACATCTCTTATCGCGCCCATAACCGTTCATGCCCAACAGGCTGGCGAAGAATATAGCGGCGAAATCATCGTTACCGCCCAGCGCAGGGAGGAAAGCCTCCAGAAAGTTCCGCTGAGCATCAATGTCCTCGGCTCGGAAAGCCTCGAGAACGCGAACGTCGCCTCTTTCGACGACTACGCGAAGATCCTGCCCAGCGTCAGTTTCCAGTCGTTCGGCCCCAGCCAGTCGCAGATATTCTTCCGCGGCGTGGCTTCCGGCGGCGACGGCCTGCACATCGGCCCCTTGCCGACCAGTTCGATGTATATCGACGACGTGCCCGTCACGACGATCGGGGGAACGGTAGACTTCCATGTCTACGACATTGCCCGTATCGAAGCGCTCGCCGGGCCGCAGGGCACGCTGTTCGGCGCTTCCTCGCTTTCGGGCGTGTTGCGCATCATCACCAACAAGCCCGACCCGACCAAGACCTCCGGCTCGATCGACCTCCAGGCCAACAAATGGGGCAAGGGCGACTTCGGTGGCTCCGTCGAAGGCTACGTCAACCTGCCGCTCAGCGACATGATGGCCCTGCGCGTCAGTGCCTTCTATGAAAAGCAGGGCGGGTATATCGACAACAAGCCGGGCACGCGCACATTCTATCTGGACGACAACGATCCGACGACCAGTGTCACCGTCACCAACGCGGCGCTGGTGGAGGACGACTTCAACGATGTCGAGACGGCCGGCGGCCGCGCAGCGCTGGGTATCGAACTCGACGATTCCTGGACGGTCACGCCCTCCTTCATGTACCAGCACCAGGTTGCCCACGGCAGTTTCCTGTGGGGACCGGTGCGCGATGTCCCAGGCAACGCCAACCGTCCTGCCGTTTCAGGCAAGCCCTATCTCACAGTCACTTCCTACCTGCCCGGCTATAACAAGGACGAATGGTGGCAAGCTGCGCTGACCGTACAGGGCAAGCTCTCGGACTGGGATGTCACCTATGTCGGTGGCTACTTCGAGCGTACGGTCGATAACCGTCCCGATTATTCCTATTATAGCGTCGCTTACGACAGCTACACCTACGAATACGATGGCGTTACCTACTTCAGCGATGCAACCAAGTTCATCGGACCTGACGGCCAATTCCTCGACCCCACCCAGAACGCGATCCTGAAGGACAAGTACACCAAGTTTACGCAGGAACTGCGCGTCAGCTCACCTTCGGACAAACCGTTCCGGCTTACCGCCGGCATGTTCCTGCAGATCCAGACCGACAAGGTCTTTGCGGACTATGATATCCAGGGCCTGGGCACCGCAGTCGACCCCGATTGGGTAGTCCCCTTCCCCAATTCCGACACGGCTTTCCGCACCCGCATCAACCGCAAGGACCGCGATTACGCGATGTTCGCGCAGGCGGAATACGACGTTGTCCCGTCGGTCACGCTAATCGGCGGCATCCGCGGCTTCATGGCCAAGAACACGATCTTCGGCTTCTCCGGCCTCAATTCCGGCAGCAGCGTCGATCCGGCTATCTGCTTCCCGACCGACATTCCCGACGTGCCGTGCCAGAGCGTGGACAAGAAAGTCGACGAATCCGGCGTCATCTGGAAAGGCGGCGTGAAATGGCAGGCGACGCCGGACATCATGTTCTACGGCACCGTCTCGCGCGGCTATCGCCCCGGCGGCAACAACCGCAGGCCCGGCGTCAGACCGTTCAAGGCCGACACCCTCGACAACTACGAGATCGGCTGGAAAACCCGCCTCGGCCCCGCCATTTTCAACGGCGCGGTTTTCTACGAAAAATGGAAGAACCTCCAGTTCGGCCTCGTTCCCTTCGGCCAGAATGGCGTGACCAACACCTACAACGCCGGCGATGCCCGTATCTACGGCATCGAGGGTGACGTCTCGATGCGCTTCGGTGGCCTTTCGCTGTCCGCCGGTGCGACTTATGTCGATGCCCAGTTGTCGCGCGGCTTCTGCTACCTCGACGCTACGAACAATCCGGACTGCTCGCTTGGCGAATCCACACCTTCGGGCACCCGTCTCCCGGTCATGCCCAAGTTCAAGGGCAATGCCACCGCACGATACGAGGCCCCCGTGGGCGCAGGAACGGCATTCTTCCAGGCTACGGTCAGCCACCAGGGCGGCACCCGCTCCTTCCTCACCGACAGTGACTTTGCCGCAGTCGGCCCGACCAGGGCGTTCACGACCGCCGACTTCTCGATAGGCATGAGGTGGGATCACTATCGCGTGGAAGGCTTCATCCAGAATGCCTTTTCCAGCCACGGCATCCTGTCGCTCAACACCGTATGCGCCCCGCAGCTCTGCGGAGAATACGCGATGGCCTATCCGACCAAGCCCCAGTTATTCGGCGTCAAGGTGGGCTACGACTACTAGTGGCCAGTCATTGGCCAAGGATCTGAACACCAGGTACTCCTTGGCCAAGCCTACGGTCCAAACGAGATCTTTGCGCAAGCAATTTTTATTGCAAATCAACGCAATGGATTTCGAATCGCACTACCTAATCGACGATAGAAAATTCTTTAACGAATCTTGCTAGACCGGGCGACGATGGTCGCCAAAGTAAGTGAAGGAAAAAAGGACTGGCAGCACTGCGTCGATAGCGCGCTTATCGGCGCACTGGGTTACGCCCTGCTCGCTTGGACCACGATCTACGTCACTTCCGACCTTCACGCGCATGCCACGATGTGGCCCGCCGATGCTGTAATTCTTGCCCTTCTCCTGAAACATCCGAAGCGTGACTGGCCCTACATCCTGCTCGCCGGCTGGTGCGGCAACCTGATCGCGAACGTCCTGACCCGGGAATGGACGCCGGGACTTTTCCTTTATGGCGGCATCAACATGGGCCAGACCTGGCTTGCGGCCTGGTTACTGCTGCAGGTTAACAAAGGCGACAGTCTGCTTGACAGCGCTCGCACGGTTCTGGGCTTCGTGACCTGTGCCGGGCTCGTCGCGCCACTCGTCGGGGCCATGGCCGGCACCCTCGTTACCTTTCTAAGCTACGGCGAGGACCTCGGTTCCTCCTTCCTCAGCTGGTTCCTCAGCAATTCGCTGGGCTACATCGTCGTGACGCCGTTCCTCAAGGCCCTGTTCGAAGGAAGCTACTGGCATGGCTTCCAGTCGCGCGGCCCTACCGAAAAAGTCGAAGTTCTGGGCCTAGTCGGCACACATACGCTGCTGACGGCTTTCGTCTTTGCACAGGACAACATTCCCCTGCTGTTCCTGCTGACGTCATCCCTGCTGGTGCTGGCCTTCAGACATGGCAATTCCTCGGTCATGGCAGGCGTCATCATCATCGCCGTCATCGGCGCCGTCGCCACGATCAGGGGGGCGGGACCGATCGCGATAATGCCCTATTCCAAAGGCGCCCAGGAATTCTATTTCCAGTTCTACCTGGTCCTGCTGCTCGCGACCGTGCTGCCGGTTGCAACGATCGTCTCCTCGCGAAAGACCGTCATGCACGACCTCGCCGAACGCGAGGAAGCCCTGCGTCTGATGATGTCGCATTCACCGGACGGCATCCTCGGCTTCGACGTAGACGGCATGTGCAAGTGGGCGGAAGGACCGCTCAGGAAGTACCTCGGCATCGAGCCGGGTCAGATGATTGGCCGCTCAATGGACACGGTCTCGCCACTGGCGCAGGATCTCGTTCGCGAGATGCACCGGGCGGCAAGAAATGACATCGCCTTGCCCGGCACATTCGAATTCACGCCGATGTTGCGTCCTGAACTGGTCCTTGAAGGCTCGATCGGCCTGCTTCGGCGCAATTGTTGCATCGCGGGTGCGGTGATCAATTTGCGTGACGTGACCGTACGCAAGGACAACGAAGCCACACTGGAGCTGAAAGCCCTGAAGGACGACCTCACCGGCTTGCCGAACCGCCAGGGTCTGCGCGTGGAACTGGAAGCCCTTGCTCACTCCCCCATCGGCTCCACTTCGCTGGCGATCGTCGACGTCGATTGCTTCAAGGCCATAAACGACGCCCATGGACACGGCGTTGGTGATGTCGTCCTGCGGGAAATAGCCCAGCGCATGAAGAGAAGCATGCGCGAAGGCGATTTCATTGCACGGATCGGCGGCGACGAGTTCGCCATTCTCCTCCATTGCGATCTGGAAACGGCGCGAAATGCATGTCAACGCATCGTCGAATCCGTCAGGCAGACGCCTGCCTTCAGCGAGGATACTGTCCATATCCTGGCGACAGTCAGTTGCGGCGTGGCAGAATTTCGCGCGTCGGACCTGCCGGATCAGGTCTTTCACGCTGCCGACGTGGCACTTTATGAAATGAAGCGGTTCGGCAGGAACGGCGTTCGCGCCGCTGCCTGACCCATGCCTGCCGAGAACTGGCGAACATGGGGGACAAGCAGGATCAATCCTCCAGCTGAAGATCCGGCACGACCAGATGGATGAAGGCCAGCGCACATAGGTAGGCGACACTGCAGATCCCGAAGATCGGGCCATAGCCAAGACCGCTATCCAGCGACCAGCCCGCGAACTCGATCATCGCCGTTCCTGACAGGTTGCCAGCCACCGCACCCACGGCAATCACGCTTGCCATGCGCGCGGACGGAACGATGTCTGCCGCCATGCCGAAGATGTTCGTCGAGAAACCCTGGTGAGCGAACAGCCCGAAGCCGATGAACACCGCAGCAAGCCAGGGGTTGTCGGTCTGCAGGGCAAGAAGCATGATCAGGACCGTCATTGCGAAGAACAGCATCGACATCTTGCGGGCGCGGTTGACGGTATAGCCGCGACCCAAGAGTATGGGGTAAAGCCCCCCGGATGTAATCGCGCCAAGCGCGGCGAGCGCGAAGATGATTGCAATGGGCCAGCCAAGATCGGCCTGGCTCATCCCGAAGGCCCGGTTGAAGAAGTCCGGCATCCAGAACAGCACGAACCACCAGACACAGTCGGTAAAGGCCTTGGCGCCGGTTACCGCCCAGGTCCTGCGGTCGCGCAGCATCTCTCCCCATCTCACGGGAGCTCGCTCGGCAACATGATGGAGCGGCTTGATCCCGCGCATCGTCGGCCACCAGAACGCCAACCAGATGAAGCCCAGGCTTCCGGTCACGATGAAGGCAGCCTTCCAGCCAAAGGCAATGGCGAAGGGCGGGATCAGCAGCGGCGTGATGATCGCGCCGATGTTGGGCGCGGTGTTGATAAGCCCGATGGCGACATTTCGCTGCCTCGCAGGAAGATAAATCGCCGCAGCCTTGAGCCCGGCCGGCGTACTGACCGATTCGCCAACCGCCAGGACTACGCGGGCTGCAACGAACTGCTGGACGCTTGCGGCAAGGGCATGTGCCATTCCCGCGGCGCTCCAGACCGCAATGGCAATGCCATAGGCCAGACGCACGCCCAATCGGTCGACGAACCAGCCGACCCCCAACAGGGCAACGGCGGCAGCGATCTGGAAAGTCGCGCCAAGGTGGGCATAGTCGGTATCGGTCCAGTGGAACTCAGCTTCGAGCGTCGGCTTGAGCAGGGCAAGAACCTGCCTGTCGACGTAATTGAGCGCATTGCCCAAGAAAAGGAGGACAACCAACAGGACGACGATCCTGCTCGCCACCTTTTCACGCATCAACTGCTCTTGCGTTACCACCTGCATTCTCCCGATCCCCGGCCCTACCAGCCGAATTGTTGTTGCAGCTTAGCGCCCGTGCCTGATAAGGGAAGCAAAATATGACACCGTTAGACATATGGGATCGGAGAGAGGAATGAGAGGTGTGGACTGGCAGGCATCGCCCCATGCTGGCGACCTGTTTGGCGAACTGCAGCTCACCGGAGACACCCCGCCGCCGGGCAAGCGTGTGCCGTCGCACCTTGTTCCCGGACTGCTGGCATGCGGTGCGGCGGCCGGTGCAGCGGCATGGCTGTCGGACCATTACGGATTTCCGATCATCCTCATGGGCCTCCTCATCGGCCTCGCCCTCAATTTCATCTCGCGCGATCAGGACACGCATGCCGGGCTGGACTTCGCCTCGCGCACCTGCCTGCGCCTTGGCATTGTCGTTCTCGGTCTGCAGATCACCTTCGTCCAGATCGAAGCGTTGGGCATCCAGCCTTTTGCGGCGCTGCTGGTAATCATGACGCTTGCCTTCGGCGCCGGCCTCGCGGGTGCCAGGATATCGGGACAATCGCGCTATGCCGGAATTCTGGCGGGCGGCGCGACGGCCATTTGCGGCGCCAGCGCAGCCCTCGCGCTCTATGGCGTGATCGGCAAGGAAAGGCTCAGCCAGGCCCAGTTCGCGCTCACCCTTGTCGGCGTATCACTGGCAAGCGCCATTGCGATGTCCGTTTACCCGGCACTGGCCGGCCAGATGGGCTTCGGCGACAAACAGGCTGGCTTCCTGATCGGCGCGTCCATTCATGACGTCGCGCAGGCCATCGGCGGCGGATACGCCTATTCCGACATCGCCGGTTCCTATGCAACGATCGTCAAGCTTGCCCGGGTTGCCCTGCTGGCACCGATAGTCATGCTGGTAAGCTTGTGGCTGGGCCCCAGTTCCGGGCAGGAGGACCGCCCGGCTTGGCGCCGCTTCAGCCCACCATGGTTCATCACCGCATTCATCGGAGTCGTTGCCCTCAACAGCCTCATCGCTGTGCCGGAGGTAGCTAAGACGGCCGCTCTGTCTGGATCGAAAGCGCTTCTGCTTCTCGCGGTTACGGCCACGGCGATGCGCTCTCGCATGGACCTCCTGATCGAACTGGGCTGGCGCTCTTTAACTCCTGTCATCGTTGCAACGGTCGTGAGCTTCCTGTCCGCCCTGGCCTTCGTTGGCCTCAGCATCGGCGGTTGACGGGCCCCAAGCGAGAAAGCGCAACCTGCCGCGGTAGCGTTGCTCGATTTAACCGCTTCCGGGACTCCTTGAATGGCATCCATGATTTCTCGGGGGAGAAATGAGTTTTGAATCCCGCTTCGGGCCAGAAGAATCAGGGCTTTGCCGGAAAGTTCTTTCGCTGCACTGTCCAGTGGGGCGATTTGCACAAGCCGCAGTCATTGCCGGTGAACATCAATCCGGCCTGCCTGTCGCCCTTTAACTGCCAGTCCAGCCATGAGGCACCCACACGAGCCCATTCGCCACCATCGGCAAGCGGAAGCGTCCCGTTATGGCCGACCGGCAGGTTCGCCAACATTACGGGGATATGTGCGATCTTCGCAAAGTCATCGGTGCCGTTCGGATAGGCGATGTCAGTCGGACCACCCAGGATATAGGCGACCGACGTGTGCAGTCGCTTGAGGTCGTCCTTGACGATCTTCACCCCGCTCAGGCCCGACCCGGTTTGATTGTAAACCCCGCTGCCGAAGGCGATGACTGTATCGACGCGCGGGTCGGCTCCTGCAGCCAGCGCCTGCAAACCGCCGCAGCTATGCCCCGTGGCCGCGATCCTCGTGATATCGACACGACCGTAGAGCGGGTCGGCAGGATCGGCATTGACGCGCTCGGCCCAATCGATCGCGGCAAGCAATTGCGCGGTAGAGGTCTCGTCGGGCTTGCGCTCGGCCTCTGTCGGAATGCGCATGGCACCCTCGCCCGGCTTTGGCAGGGCGGCAAGCACCGGGCGCTCCTCGCGCGGAGCGCCGTTGGCGATCACGAGATAGCCGTGGCTGGCGAATTCCCTGAGTGCATGTCCGGCGCTCAACCCGTCATCGCGGCAACCGCCATTGCCCCAAAGAACGAGCGGCAGCTTTCCTGCCGGCAGAACTTGCGGACGATAGATCGTATAGCCTGGCGCATCGGCGCGTGCCTGCGCAACCGCCGGATAGGTACCGCGCCCTCCCGTGCCGCCGATCTGGCCGGCAATGGTATCGTCCCGTGGCTCGCGCAGCGGCAAGTCGATGCGCGAGCCGAACTGCCAACCGCGCTCTATCTCGAGCACCGGTGGCGGGTCCTGCCGCACCTCTGCCAGGTTGCGCTGCCGCGGATCGGCGCCGGTCATTACGAAGCGCAGACGATAGCCCGGCTCGATCCGGTGCGAGAGCGGCATCATGGCGATTTCCATGCGCGCGGTTTCACCCTTGCCCAGCGGCGAAACGTCGTTGCGCAGTCCGCTGTGCCAGGGCAGCCCGAGATTGTCCCATGGGGCGGGAGCAATCGCGCGGTGAGAAAGCTTCAACCGCCCGAAGGAGAGCACTTGCGCCGAACCGCCCGGAGATACTTCCTCCAGATAGACGAATACATCGGCATCGGGACGGTTGGACCGTAACTGCAGATGCGCCAGCGGGTAGCCGAGCAGGTCCACCGGATGCTCGAACGGCGCACTCGTATAGGTAATCCCATGCGCGTCGAGCGGTTGCGGCCAGAACGCGAAATAGGCATCGTTGGCGACATCGTAATCGACTGTGAAGCGGTCCGTCCCACTGTCACCGGGTCGCGGGGAAAGCCCGCGCTGGCCATCCTTGTCACCCCCGTTCAGATACCATGACCACGTGGTCGAACCGGCCCCGGGCAAGGCATCCTGACGCACATAGTGCCCTTTGCCATTGCCGTCGGCGGACCAGAACGTCACCGGCGGCTGCCCGGAAAATCCGTTGTCCGCGTTCTTCAGGTAGTGATCGAAATAGCGCGTGATCTCCCCGGTGAAATCGAAGCCCGGCGGGGGCACGCAATGGCTGCCCGGCCCCACCAAAACCCGACTGCCGAGATTCCGGGCGGCAACCAGCACCTGGCTTGTCGGCTCGTCCTTCCAATTGCCCCACACGTAAGTCACGATGCCCGACTTGCGGATCGTATCGGCGTAGCGCCAGATCGCCACTTCGTTCCAGAAGTCATTGCCGGTCAGCGGCGACACGCTGTCGCGATAGGGCATGGAGTACCACAGCCCGCTCATCGAAGTATTCGCGGCATGCTCCGCCACGGCCTCGCGCAGCATCGCGGCATCGGGGTCGGCATCGACCGGCAGACTGGCAAGATCGACCGCCGGCGGCTCGTCGGGACGGGTGTTGAACTGAGCGGTCAGGCCGCCCCGGCGCACGAAGGCGTATTTATCCCAGTCGGTCGCGCCAATGAAGGCGGCCTTGAGCGAGGGCGGCGCGGTACTGACCGTGTGCATCGTCGTCCCGCCCAGATAGGAACACCCAATCATGCCGACCTTGCCACTGGAGAAAGGCTGGCGCGCCAACCACTCGACAAGATCGTATCCGTCGCGCGCCTCCGTGCGGTCCTGGAAGCCGCGGCGATGGCCGAAAGAGGCACCCTTTCCGCGGATGTCGGCTACGGCGACGACATAGCCCGCCCGCAGCAGCGAACGCAGGGCAAGCTGGTCGCCCAGGGCGGCTTCAACGATCCTGCCGTCCTCGCCCTTATAGCGCGCGCGATAGGGCGTGAAGGCGAAGATCACCGGCAGTTTCTCGTCCACGACGCCGGCTCCATTGGCAGGGCGATAGACGTTCATGGCCAGCTTCGTGCCATCCCTGACCGGCACGTAAACGGAACTGCGCGTGTAATCCGGATAGTCTTCGGCCTGCACGCCTGACGCGACAAGAAGGGAACCGGCGACAGAAGCGGCAATAAGCCCGACTGTCCTTCGCCAAGGCGGGGTCGCGCGGCCCACCCAGGCTCCCCCTGTCATTGCCCGGATGCCAGCCATTGCAGTATCTCCTCCCGGTGTTGGTCAATTCTCGGCGGAGCCTCGTTCGTGCCCGGTTGTCCCGGCTGCATGCGGAAACCGGCGTTCGGCACCGAGACCCGGTCGCCCCCTGGCAATCCGGCAATCGACATCTCCATCAGTGCATCGGGCGTAGCCAGGCTCGCCGCTTCACCGACCCGACGGATCTTGCCGCAGGGAATGCCTGCATTGCTGAGGTCCCGTTCCCAATCGCCGGCATCGCGGGTCAGGAAGATCGCTGCCAGTTCATCGTGCATCGCATCGAAGTTGGCGCGGCGCGCATCGGCCGTGGCGTAACGTGGATCGCCGAGCCAGTCCTGCCGCCCGAGCTCGCGCGCAAGCGCGGCAAACTGGTTCTCCTGCACGACGCCGAGCGAAACGTGCCGCCCGTCGCGCGCTTCGTAGAGCGCAGCGGTCGGCAATTCGCTGTAGCCGGTGTTGCCGAGCCGCCGCAGCGGGCTGCCGGTCACGAGATAGGGCGTGAGTGCGGAGGTCATGAAAGCCAGGCTCGCATCGAGCATCGACACGTCGATATAGGCCCCCTCGCCCGTCCGCTCCCGCTGCATCAGCGCGCCCAGGATCGCGACCGCCGCCGTCTGGCCCGTCAGCGTATCGACGATGGGAAAGCCCACGCGCACTGGCGGATCGCCCTCAGCACCGCTCAACATCATCATGCCGCTTGTCGCCTGAACGATATTATCGATGGCGGGCCAGTCGCGTTGCGGGCTGTCCTGCCCGTATCCCGAGACGGAGCAGAAGACGATACCGGGCCGCATGGCCCGCACCGCGTCGTATCCGAAACCGAGACGGGCGATCACGCCGGGCCGAAAGTTCTCCAGCAGCACGTCGCTGCGCGCGACGATTGCCCGCGCGATCTCGCTGTCCTTCGGGTCCTTCAGGTCAAGCGCGATGCTCTTTTTACCGACATTGGCCGCGATGAAGGCCGGGCTCATTCCGTCGTACTCGCGATTCGAGCCGTAGTTGCGAAACTGGTCCCCATTGGGCGATTCGATCTTGATTACTTCCGCGCCCATCAGGCGCAGCAGATGACTGGCGAAGGGGCCAGCCATGACATGACTGAAATCGGCCACCCTGATCCCGGCTAGCGGTTGCGTCATGGGTGACCTCCACACTTGACCCGATTGCGGGCGACAAGGCTCTCGCGAGCCACGCGATAGGCATTCATTCCATCTATTCCGTATTGTTCGAGCGCGCGCGCGGTCTGCTTTGCCTCGCGCAAGTAGAGAGCTTCGAACCGCGCCTGTTCGGCGGGGTCGGCCGGGCTATTGACGATGACGCCGCGTCCCGCCTGCTCGCCTGCCGCCGCAGCCGCGCGGTTCTCCTCGGCAAGCGCCTGTTCCCACACGCCGATGCCTTCAGTCAGGGTTTCCCGCTGCGAGGGATCGAGCGCGTTCCAGGCCTCGAGGTCCATGGCCCGCCCGGGATAGGCACCGCGTGGAATACGCAGTTCGAAGAAATAGCGCGTCACTTCCGCGAAGTGGAGGGAGCGCAATGTATCGGGTGGAGCGACGACCCCGTCTATCACCCCCTTGGCAAGGGCGCTGTAGACCTCTCCCATCGGCAGGTCGACCGGATCGGCGCCAAGCGCTTGCAGAATAGGCAGCAGTTCGGTCGGCGCCCTGATGCGCAGGCCCTTGAGGTCTGCGAGATGCTCGACCCTACGGTTGCGCGTCAGGATACCGGGCAGAACCCCGCCCTGCACGGCCAGCACTTTCAGCCCGGCCAGCTCCCGCGCGAATTCAGGCACTGCGCCAGCCATGCAATGATAGAGCGCAAGCTGCGATTCAATCGTATCCGCACCGCTGTAGAAGCCCGTCTGCGTGCGCAGCAGATGCGTGCCGCCGCGCGAATAGATCGGGGTAATCAGTCCGATGTCGGCAACCCCATGGCGGATCTCCTCCATCGACATGTCCGAGGACAACAGCGCCCCCGACCAGATCGGGCGGATCAACAGGCTGCCCCCCGAGCGCTTTTCGACAAAGTCGATCCAGCGCCGGTCCGCGCGGCTGAAGGGATGCGACGGCGGATAGGGAGAGGCATAGACAAGTTCGGTCACACCCGGCGGCAAGGGCCGGGAACAGGACGCCAGAAGGGCCAGCGCCAAGAGGGCGGCGAACCGCCTCATGCCAGTCCCTTGTCCCGCAGGAAGGCCTCGACCATCGCGACCATCCGGTCGTGATCCCAGATTTTGGCGTCGACCATGTCAGCATCGATCATCAGCACTGGCACGCCCGCCTCTTCCAGTGCCAGCGCGGTCAGTTTCGTGCCCGATTGCGAGAGACGGTTATCGGGCGGGAGCAGGATTACCGCGGCATCGATCCCGCAGCGCTTGGCTTCCGAGGTCATCCAGCCGCTCATCCAAGGCGGCAGGTGCAGCGTTTCGTTCATCGAGGCAACGCGGCTGGCGAGGGCCTCCATCGGCCGCCCCTTGATATCGCGGATGTAGGCGGGCCCGGCAAAGGGCATGTACATCGACCAGACGAACACCGCGCCGAGATTCTCCTCAAGCGCCTGGTAGAAACCCGGATCGTGCCAGACCCCTGCCCCGATCCACATCAGGCGCAGGCGCTCTTGCGTAGCGGCGCCCTGCCCCTGCGCGATGCGTTCCAGAACCTCGTCCCGGAATTTGCGGGCATGGGCAACGGCCCAGTCCGATCCGCGATGCCACTGCGGGATCATCGTATTGGGCATCTGCTCGGCGATCGAGACCGGGCACGGCCGCGCTTCGCCGATGGCGCGGGCCGCCTCCCAGATATAGCCCTCCTGCTCGTTGATGCGCTCCATCAGCGTCTCGAACTTCGCTGCATCGAACTTACGTCCCGTCCGTTCTTCCAGCAGGACGATCAGGTCTTCCATCTCCCGCACCATCTGCGCGATCCTGTCGGGCTGGTAGACGCGTTCCCAGTCGGCCCTGGCGTTGGCGTACCAGTCCTCTTCCTTATGCTCCCACGCGGGCGCTTCCATGGCGAAGAACTCGCTGCCGAGTTCGTGCGCCCAGAGGCCGAAGACATGCTGGATGCAATCGCAGGTCAGCCGCGCGACCAGCACCGTCGGGCTCGGCAGCCCGCCCCAGGGCGCGGTCTCCGGTTCGTTGGCGAGGGTGCAGGCAAGGCCGAGCGAGCAGTACTTGCAGCTGTTGGCAGGAAAGCCCTTGTCCACCATTGCATCGAAATAGCGGCCGGAAAGCTGCTTTGCGGAAATGTAGGCGGACCACCACTGGTTGGTAACGATGGGAATCCCCATCGCGTGGAACAGCTCGTGCGGGGTATCGGCCTGAACGATGGCGTAAGGCTCCTGATCGTCGACGACGCGGCGGCGCAAGTCCTGGCCGAACGCCTTCTGGTAGGCCGTCGCCTCTGCGGTACAGGCAAGCATCTTGCGGCTGCGCTGGTTGGCGGACTGGCTCAATGGAATACTCCGTTGTCGTCGAGGCGCGCGATATCCGCCTCGGAAAGGCCCGAGAGACTGCGGGCGATTTCATGGCTGTGCTCGCCCATCGAAGGCGCGCGGAAAGGCTGCAGCCGGTCACGCGAAAAACGCATCGGCGTTGCCACGTGGCCGAACCTGCCGAGCAGTGGATGATCGAGGTCCCATAAGGCCTCGCGGCCCGCGATCTGGGGATCGCTCTCGAGAAGGTCCTCACAGTCCTGCAGCGCGCCAGCGGCAATGCCAGCCGCCTGCAGCTGCGCGGCAATGGCATGATCCTCGCGCATGCTGGTCCATGCAGCGATGTCCGGGCCGGCAATCTCGGAGAGGCGACTGCGCTCCTCGGGCGTGAAGGCGCTGATTGCCACCCAACGATCTTCACCGGCAGCGGGAAAGACATCCTGAAACGGCACGGCGGGATCGGCGTTACCCAAACGCTGCGGATGTTGCCCAGCCCGCGCCATCGCGAGAGAATCGCGCATCTGCTGGACGCAGATCTCGTACATGGAGGCATCGATTTGACACCCTTGCCCGGTTTCGCGTCGGCGTTGCAGCGCGGCGGCGACATGGCCCGCCATGACGTAGGGAACGATCACGTCGCCATAAGGCACCGCGCCCGGTATGACCGGCTCGCCATCCGGATAGCCGGTCAGGAAAGTACGTCCGGACAAGGCTCCGCCGGTCCCGTCGACCCCCCACTCCTGCGCCAGCGGACCGGTCTGGCCGAAGACGCTGCCCGAAACCATGACAATACCCGGATTGCGAGCCGCCAGCCGGTCGTAGTCGAGCCCGAGCTTGGCCATCGTCCCGGGCGAGAAGTTTTCGACGACCACGTCCGCCCATTCCACCAGGGGATCGAGTACTTCCCGTGAAGCAGGTTTCTTGAGATCGAGGGTCAGGCTGCGCTTTGAGGTATTGAGGTTCGCGAACCATGGCTTGTCATCGAAACTGGTGGCCGAAGATGCAGCCACCTGCACATCCAGGCGGGCGAGATCCGGACGGTTGCGCGTCTCGATCTTGACCACTTCCGCGCCAAGATCGCCCAGCGTCTTGGTAGTGATCGAGCCGACCAGGGCCCAGGCGAAATCGAGTACCCTGACGCCTGAAAGCGGCCCGGAGCGCGTGCCCGCATGGATTGCCGGGGCCGAGACGGCGGCGCCGTCACGCACCACTGCAAAGCGCTCGGGCAAGCCGCTCGGCGTGTCGAGAAAACCGCGGGCCGCGAGATGGGCATCGCGCAGGACATCGCGTGGTTCGTTGACGACGCAGGCATTGATGCCCCGGCGGCGTCCCTCGCCGGCTATCTCCGCCTTGGATCGCGCGGCGAAGAAGCGGGCCATTGCCGCTTCCCACCGCCCGCGCGTCTCTGCCGGAAGGGTTGAGCGATTGTAGGCCAGCCAGTCCACATCGCGCATCGGATTGTCGCAACCGGTCTCGTCCATCCATTGCGACAGCGCGCGGTTTGCCGGGGCACCCAGCCTCCCGGTCATCAGCGCGTGGAAACACCAGCCGTCGACGAGCTTCCAGATCACCCGAACTTTTGCGCGGCCATAGGCGATGCATCCGCCGGCCCGATCGAGCTTGCGCTTGTCAAACTGCCAGACAAGGATGCCATTGACGTTGCGGCTCATCGCCACTTGCTGGATCGAGACGTCTACGTATTGGCCCCGCCCATGCGTGCCGCGTGCGAAGTGTGCCGCCATGGCTCCGGCCGCCGCGACCATATCGGCGTGAAAGGTACAGGCATCGCCTGCTTCCTTCACCGGCTTCTCGCCCGGCTCGCCGGTCAAGCGCAGCGCGCCACCCATGGCCGAAGCCACGAGTTCCCCGCCGCGCCATGTCGAGCGCGGACCGCCAGAGCCGAAGGGGGTTACAGAGACGTGGACGGCATCTGCGGAAATCCCCATGGCCCCGGTCGCCTCAAGCCCGAGATCGTCGATCACGAATGAGGCCCCTTCCACGGCACCGCCCAAATCGGCACCGAGCGAGGCTAGGTAGCGCGCGAGCGGACGCTCGTGCATTGCGCCCAGCACAGCCACGCGATGTCCAGCAAGCAGACTCATGCGCTCACCTCCCTCAGGAACGACTCGATCTGCGCAGCGGAACCGTCGCGTCCCAGCCAATCGCGGCGGGTGAGGATCAGCGAAGGCAGACCCGACGCCTCGATCGCCGCACGCTCCTGTGGCAGATGCCAACACTGCGCCTCGTCCTCCTCGATACGCCAGAGGACAACAGCCTCAGCCCCGCTTGCAGCAAGACCAGCGCGCAGTGCCGCCGCCGGATCGGCAAAACTGCGGGGTCCTTCGCCACGGGCATGCAGCTTGCGACCTAGGGCGGCGTAGGGATCGCCGCTGTCGCGCTGCGCAGGCGCGCCGGGATCAAGCCATTCCTGCGCGAGTGTGCGCCCGACAGCGCGAAATCCGGCCCTGGCGACAGCCTCGTGCAGACGCATGTCAGGCGGATTGGTCCCGGCCAGCAGGCACACGCGGCCCTCCCCTGGCGCTGTGCTGCCATCGCCTGCCCTATCGTGGCTTGCGACGATGGCCTTTTCGAGCGCCTCTTCGCTCACGCACAACCGCTCGCCCATTTCGCGCAGCTTTTCGACCGTCCGGTCCAGACTGGTGCGCCGCGGGATCTTGGCGATGTCGAGGACGATGGCTTCGGGTCCGCCCAGCAGCCCCCGGCGCTGGAGTTCGCAGACGTAGTAATACAGGCGCTGAGACGTATCGTCCGCGCGACTGAAGAGCACCTGGTCCAGATCGTCATAGGCCCCTTGCGCCCAACCTTCCAGTACGGCCCGCGCCCATGGCGCAAACTTGCTTTCCAGCCAGCGGTCGGCACGCGGCGTCTCCAAGTCCGGATCAAAGCCGACCACGCCCGCATGGCGTCCGGTCGCGGTGAGCAGTTCTAGCGGCAGGTTCGGGCCGGCGATTGCAATCATCGGTCAGGTTCCAAGCATTTCGGGCAACCACAGGACGATTGCCGGGAAAAGAATGATCAGGAGCAGGTGGATAAAGTCGGCCGCGAGGAACGGGAGCACCCCGCGAAAGATGCTGGAGATGGAAATCTCCTTCGCCACGCCCTGCATGACATAAAGGTTGATGCCGAGCGGCGGGGTCAGGAAGCCCACCTCCATCGCGCGGACGAGGAAGACGCCGAACCAGATCGCGCTCATCCCGGCGCCTTCGACAATCGGCAGTAGGATCGGCGTCATCAGCAGCATGAGCGCCAGCCCGTCGAGCACGGTGCCAAGTACGAGCAGGAGCAATGCCACCAGCACGAGCATACCGAATGTCCCGGTTCCCAGCCCGGTCACAAGCGCGCCCGCCGCGTCGGCAAGCCCTGTCACGCCAACGAAGACCGAGAAGATCAGCGCGCCAATCACGATCAGGTAGATCAGCCCGGTGGTGCGCAGCGTGTCGCGGAAGGCGGTAAACAGGCACTCGAGACTGAGCTTGCGGCGTAGCGCGGCAATGGCGAGCGCCCCGCAGGCACCGATGGCCGCCGCTTCCGGTGGGCTGAACCAGCCTACCGCGATACCGCCAATCACCAGCAGGACGAGGACGAGGACCTCCCAGATCCGCGCAATCGCGCGATAGCGCTCAGGCCAACTTGCCCGCTCTCCTGCCGGCCCCAGATCGGGTCGCAGCCGCACCAGTAGCGCGACGACTGCGACGTAAAGCAGCGCCTGCGTGATACCGGGGACGATGGCTGCGGTGAACAGGCGTCCAATCGATTGCTCCGCGACGATGCCGAACACGATCAGCGCGCCCGAGGGCGGGATCATCTGACCGAGCGTACCGCCCGCAGCGATGGTCGCGGTCGAGAGGCGACCGTCGTAGCCGCGCTTCTTCATCTCCGGATAAGCGACAAGGCCAACGGTCGCCGTCGTCGCCAGGCTGGAGCCGTTGATCGCGCCGAACCCGCCACACCCTGCGATGGAGGCATAGGCCAGTCCACCTCGCCGATGGCCGACGAACTTGGCTGCGGCATCGAACAGGTCACGACTGGCATCCACCGCGAAAAACAGGTGCGCCATGAACAGGAACAGCGGCAGCGTACCAAGCTCGTAGCGCGTAAGCGTATCGACGACGATCACGCCCGCCTTGATGAGAGCGGCCTCCGGACCGATCACGAGCGTCAGGCCGCCCAGCCCGACAAGGCCCAGTACAGCGCCGATTCTCCCGCCAGCCAGTAGCAGTGCGAAAAGTATGAGGATGCCGACGAGGCCGGTTCCGGCAGTATCGATCATTCGCCCGCCCTCCGCACGATGCGCAGCGTCAGCACGGCGCAGATGGCAAGCAGGCAGGCATTCGCGAACAGGCGGAGCACGCGCCATGGCACGCCGAGCAGCTCGCTTTCCTCGTGCGCGTTCCACAAGTCGACGGAAAGCCAGACCGATCCGGCCAACAGGGCAAGGACGAACAGCAGCGTCAGCCCGTCCGAACAGCGGTCCGCAATCGACCGCCACGAGGGCGGCAGGCGGTCGACGATCAGCCGCACCCGGGCATGCGAACGGTAGATGGTCGAGACCAGCAGCCCGATTGAGCCGGAGACCAGCACCGCAGCCTGCATGAGTTCGATTGACCCCGTCACCGGAAGGCCGAGGTGACGGCCCAGCACGGCGAGTGTGTCGATGGCCGTGGCAGCCAGCAGCGCCGCGCCGCCCAGCCAGATGACGATCTTGGAACTCAGGGTCACGAGACGGCTTCCACCCTGCCCTTGTCGTTCACGGCGACAGGGGGCAGCCCGGCCTCGCGTGTGATCTTCTCGAGATAATCGGCAATGGCGCGAGCGCGCGAGCCGGTGGCCAGGACCGGGCGGCCCGGCGCTTCGACATGCACCGGGACGATGGCAGCATGCGGCAGGCCGTCTCCCAGCACGAGGGTGCCGATAAAGGCATTGACCGCCTCGGGATGAAAAGGCGCGAGGTAATAGGCCGGGTCGGGCTCGAAACCGAACAGCTCGCGCCGTCGGCGGGCCCATTCCCGTCTTGCGGGGTTATCCTGGTCAGGCGAGAGCGCACGCGTCACGACGCAGCCGTTACCGAGACCGTGGAAGATCGGGCGACCGCGATGGAACTCGATCCCGCGCACGATATGCGCATGATGCGACACGACGGCATCCGCGCCGCCTTCCACCGCCAGACGGGCAACCTCGCGTTCGTAAGGGACGACTAACGCGGGCGTGTGAACTTGGCCCTTGTGCAGGGCGACGATCACGAAGTCCGCCGCCTTGCGTGCCCCTGCGATGTCCTCGGCCAGGATTTCGGCAACAGCCAAGGGAACGCCGACGATCTCGGACATGGGCGCAACCGGCGATCCGTCCCGCGTATCCAATGGCAGATAGGCGCAACCCGCGGCTTTTTCCGCGGCCCACCCCGCCTGCGGGCCAACGCAATTGTAGCTGAGCAAGGCGACCCTGCGGCCCTTGATCTCCGCCACAGCCGGAGCGCGGGCACGGGCGATATCCGCCCCTGCCCCGGTGTGGCCGATGCCGAGCCGATCGAGTTCCGCAATCGTATCGGCGATACCCTGCACCCCGCAGTCGGCTATGTGATTGCCTGCGAGGCTGACCATGCCGAACCCGGCCCACGCCAGCGCCTCGAGGTTTTCAAGCGGTGCGCCCGGCGCGGGAACGTCGCCTTCCAGTTGCTCGGTGCTCACGGTATGCGGCACTTCAAGGTGGCCGATCGCGAGATCGGCCTTCTGCAGGACCGGGGCGATCCCCGCGAGCCAGTAACCGGGATCGGGTTCATCAAGGACCAGGTCGCCGGTCAAGGCCAGGGTAATCGCCTCAGTCATGCCCTTACGCTCTCCGCCACCGCTTCTCAGAAGCGGACCCGCGCGCCCACTGCGAACTGACGCCCGATGGGGTTGGCCGCGGTCGCATCGTATCCGCCACTGCCGTTCGGCCCCGGCGCCACGTTGACATAGGGCGGGTCAACATCAAACAGATTGCGCACTTCCGCCGAGAGTTCGAGCCCTTCGAGGCCGGGTCCGGAGAACGTCTCGCCCACGCGCCATGTCAGCGAGAGATCGACCGGGGTGTAGGAATCCACCTTCTCCGAAGGGGTGACGACATTATTGGTGTACCCGCCAACATGGCTGATCATCGTCCGCAGGCTGAGCGGCCCGTGGTCCCAGTTGGCCACGAAGCGTGCCTTGAACTTCAGCGGCTGGAATATCAGGTTCAACTGGTCCACCTGCTCGGCGACCGGCGACACCGCCACCTTGTAATCGGTGATATAGGTGCCCGAGGCATTGAGGGTCAGGACGTCATCCTTGCCGATTTCCGCGCTGTAGCCGATGTTGAAGTCGATGCCGCGCGTGATGGACTTGCCAAGATTCAAGCTGCGCCCGTCGACGAAGAGGTTGACGTTGGCGATATCGTCTCCTGGAAACGGGCGCAGAAGGATCGGGATGCCCTGATCGACCAGAGACTGGATGCGATCGCGCGCCGCCTGATCGTGCAGGATGACGCCGGTCCCGGCATATTGGCCTTCCTGCGCCAGAATGGCGAGATTGGACAACAGCGCGGTGACCTGGTTGTCGTAGGCAACGTCGAAGTAGGTCAGCGAGATGCGCAACCGGTCGATCGGCTCGATATCGGCACCCACCGACCACGTCGTTGCCGTCTCGGGCCCGAGATCGAGGTTCGGTCCGGACAAGGTATAACCCAGCAACGGCGCACCGCCCGAGGGATTCTGGTAAAGCTGGCCGAAGAGTGCATTCGAATTGCCGTAGATCTCCGGGATCGTCGGCGCACGGAACGAGGTGCCATAGCTGCCGCGCAGCTTCAGACCGTAGAACGGCGTCCAGTTGACGCCGAACTGTGGGTTGGTGGTATCGCCGGCATCGGAGTAATCGTCGTAACGGACTGCCGCGGTCAGCTCCAGTTCGCGCAGGCCGGGCGTGGCATTGCCCGCACCGAAGATCGGGACGAGCAATTCGGCATAGACCGAATCCACCTTGCGGTCGAAAGTGCGGAAACTGATCGGCGTTGTCGGCGCACCGCGGGCGCTTCCCAGTTCGACGGTAAAATCCTGCTTTTCATAGCCGACCGCTAGCTTGACCTCGCCGCCCGGCAACTCGAACAGCGGACCGTGCGCCCCGATCTCGTAGAAAGTCAGCTCGCCATTGGTCGGGGCAAGGAATATCTGGTCGAAAAGCCCGTCCAGCACGGACTGGCTGGTGCGCCCAAGCCCATAAGGATCGAGCGCCGTCGCCGGATCGCTGCTGGCCAGCGCCGCCGCGAGCGCGCCGCGGTTCAGGCCGTCATAGGAACCGGAGAAGTCCTTCGTCTTTCCGTAGCTGAGCAAGGCTTCCACTTGCCATTGGAATGGCAGGTTGAAGCGAACGCCCGGTGAGACCTGCCAGCTTTCCGCCGAGCCGGTCGTCTCGCTGGTCGGGATATCGTTCACGAAACTGTAGTCGATCGTGTAGCTGCTTCCCGTAAAGCCGGGCGGACGCACAAAGAAGGCGTTGGTCTCGGGCACCGCAAGCTGTGCACTGATGACCGCGCCCTTGCGGCGGAACTTGCGCTTCGAGTAATAGCCGTCGAAAAACAGCTCCATCCAGTCGGTGACTTCGAAAGTCGCCGTTCCGTTCAATGAATTGTATTTCTGCTGCGGAAACAGGTCTTGTCCGATCTGGCTGTCGCACCGGTTGGACGTGCCCGGCGTAATCGCCCCGGCATTGGCCTGGGTATATTGGTCTGGCAGCGCATAAGTCGTGCCATCGATAATCATCGTCCCCGGCGCGCACCCGGTTACGCGGTAGTCGTTGCCGCCAAATGGCAGCTGGTTGCTGGTGTAGAACTTTCGGTCATCGCCGCTCAGGTTGGAGCGCTCGACATGCTCGAAGGCCACCATCACCTGGCCACGGTCGAAGATCTTGCCGAACGCGGCTCCCGCCGACCATTCGTCGAAGGCTCCGTCTTCGGCGGTGTTGTAGCGTGCGAAACCTTCAACTCCATCAAGGTCGCGCCGCGGGATGAGGTTGACGACGCCTGCAACCGCATCGGACCCATAAATCGCCGAGGCGCCATTGGCGACGACTTCGATACGCTGCACGCCCAGCGTGGGCAGCACCGAAGGATCGGTCGATCGGCTGTTGTTCACGGCGCGATGGCCGTCGATCAGAACCAGCGTCGCGTAAGGACCGATGCCGCGCAGGTTGACCGTGTTGCCGTAGACAATGTTGCCCGAACCGCCGGCCTGCGCGCGTGAATTCTCCGAGACGCCCAAGTCGAAGTTCTGCGGAAGTTCCTTGATCACCCTGTCGATGGTGATCGAGCCTGACTGGGTGATTTCCTCGCGGCCAAGGACGGTAGCCGTGGCGCCAACCGGTGCGCCAGAGCTGATGCGGCTGCCGGTCACGATGATCTTGTTCGCATCCTCCTGCGAGAGCCCTTCATCCTGCGCATGCGCTACGCCCGGTAGGCAAAGCACTGCAAGCGATACCCCTGCGAGCAGGCCGCCCCCGGTCAATCGACGGATTCTTCCTAGATTCTGCATCCTTCGCCTCCCTCGTACGCCCGGAAATTCTTGCCCGGTGCGTGCTATCGATCGAGCACTCCGGCCCGTCTCCCCGCATGTGTTTTCCCAAAGCCGGTCCCCATGCAAGGAAAACATCGATAACGATATTGTTGACAATTATGTCGATGACTCTCAGGATGTACGCATGGATGACATCGCCAAGGCACTTCCGCGAAAGGGTCCCGCCAGCCCGGAAATCGCGGACTGGATACGCGACCAGATCCGCACCAGCCGCTTCGTCCCCGGGCAACGGCTGGTGGAAGTCGACATCATCCGCAAAACAGGCGGCAGCCGCTTCAAAGTTCGCGAGGCATTGCAGCGCCTTGCCGCGGAAGGTCTGGTCGAAATCGAAGAGAACCGCGGCGCTTCGGTGCGAGAGGCTTCGATGTCCGAAATCCGCCAGCTCTACCGCTCGCGCGCAGCTTTGGAGAGCATCTGCGCAGGCGACTTTGCCCGCGATGCGTCCCCTGCGGAAAAGGCTGAACTGCAGGCAATCGCTGAAAAGATGGAAAGCTGCCTCGAGGACGGCGCGCCGGAACGCTTCGGCAGCCTCAATGCCCAGTGGCATGCGATGATCATGCGCGTGACCGGAAATACCGTAATCGAAAGCATCGTGCGCCGGCTAAACACGCCGGTTCATCACCTGCTTTTCGAGACCTTTTACCGCGGCAACCGCATGCAGGACGCAGTGAACGACCACCGCCTGATCCTTTCTGCGATCATGGAAGGCGATGTCGAGGGCGCCGAAAGGGCCATGCGCCAGCACGTCGAAAACGGACTGCAGTTCCTGGCCTCGCTGGACAAGGCGCTCCATCGCGAGTGAGCGCGCCCGACTACCGTACAACTGGAGACCAGAAAAAATCAGGAATTCACTGCATCCCCTTGCTGGGGAACGGTGAATTTCGCCGGGACGCTATCGCGATTGCCGCTTATGGGAGCCCAGTCAATTCTGTAATCACAGACCTCCGATTTCGAGCGGTGAGCCATCGACGAGACGCGACAGGCGAAAAGGCGTTGCGTCCACGCATGGTGTGTCGTTGGCCAGTAACTGCGCTGCAAGTAGACCGATGCCAGGCCCCATGCCGAAGCCGTGGCCGGAACAGCCAGCGGCCAGGACAAGTCCTTCGACCTGTTCCGTTTTCGAAATGACGGGCACGGCATCCGGAGAGCAATCGACGAGCGCGCCCCATGCCCCGGCCAGTTCGATACCTGCAAACTGCGGAAACGAGCGGGCGACATTGGCCAGAATCCTGCGTACGAGCCACTGCTGCGGCTCCGGATCGAGAACGCGGGTTCGTTCAAAGATCGTTTCATCGTTCCTGAGCAGGGCGAACAGGGATTCCGGGCCGGTTACGAACGAAGGCCCGATTGCGAGTCTGACGTTCTTCAGGCGACGCTTGAACTGCGGCAGGAATTCTCGGGCATAACGGATGCCTTGCGGCGTCAGGTCGATGGTTGCCTTGCCGCTGATCGCCAGCGTGTAGCTACCGTCGAGCCGGCGGGTCATCGAGAAGCCAGGCGCGTAAAGGCAGCCTCCAACGTCAGCGATGGGTTTCGTGCGTATGGCAGTCTGTCGCACGCCGGCCTGCGGGAAGTTAATTCCATGCGGACGAAGAAAACGCGAAGCCCAGGCGCCTGCCGAACACAGGACTGCATCGGCCTTGATCAGGCCCTGTTCCGTATTCACGCCGACAACCCGGCCATTCGTGATGTCGAGCGAGCGGGCAGCGCATCCCTGATGTATTGTTGCGCCATGCGCACGCGCGCCAAGCGCGATCGCAGGGGCAGCAAGCGCCGGTTCTGCCTTACCGTCGTTGGGCGAGGAAACCCCGCCGATCCACTTGCGCGAGCCTTCGGGTATGTGGCGAGCAATCTCTGCAGCGCTAAGCATGCGCGTGTCGACGCCATTTTCGAGACCATAGGGCTGCCACTCTGCCCACTCGGCCAGTTGGGCCTCGTTGTCGGTCGCGTAGAAAAGGCCACAGCGACGAAAGCCGACATCGCGGTCGAGTTCCTTTGAGAATTCGTCCCACAGGCGCATCGAAACCGAGGAAAGGGGCAGTTCGCGATAATCACGGTTCTGCTGACGGCACCAACCCCAATTTCGACTGGATTGTTCGCACGCAATATGGCCTTTTTCGATCAGGGCTACCGATTTGCCCTGCCGCGCGAGAAAGTATGCCGCCGAGACGCCGACAATACCGCCGCCCACGATAACCACGTCGGCAGACTCGGGTAGGCGCTCGTCGCTATCGATGCGCTCGACGTAAGGTGACATTCTCTGTGGCCCTCGATCCATCATTCAATTCGGTCAGACGAGACATTCCATCACTCGCTCGGCAGATTATGTCGAACTTCGCAGCAAATTGACCTCTTTCGTGCAAATTGACCCCTCATTCTGGTGACGGCAGCCAGGAGCCATATAACGTCCGGTGCGCACCGAGCCGTTCCGCGGGAGCAGCGCTTTCCAAAATAATCGTTTTACAACAGATGGTAAGGGCAAGACGGACTTTATGGCAGCGGCCAGTTTCCCGAGGAAATGCCAATTCGCAGTCGGTTTACAGGATTTTCTGCCATCAAGCAGGGCAGATTTGATGCACATGGCAATGCAAAAGCCTCACACTCCCGACAGTTGGTCAGGCAATCTGAGGGGATGGCAAGTTTCACCACGCTTCTGAACGAAAGGGCAAGACGCCTTCGGAGCCGATCGCAAGGGAGGCAAGTTCTGGTCCATGCGCCGAACTTCATCGCGTCCATTGGCTCGCTGGTGAAAGGCACCTCGCACCCCTCCCGGCGCTTTCACCTGAAGCAAGCGAATCCAATACACCCAGGGTCCCATGCCCCGCGACGAAAAGGGAGTTTACCGATTGATTAAAAGTGTGGAGCCAGAAAGCTCTGGGCCTTTGGCTCTCTCGGTTCGAAACCTTACGGTGGCGCTGCCCAAGGGAATGGACAGGATCCACGCAGTCGAGAATATCTCCTTCGACCTTGAGCGCAGCAAGATCCTATGCATCATCGGTGAATCCGGTTCAGGCAAGTCCGTATCGGCGAACGCGATCATGGGATTGTTGCCCAAGGCCCTGCGCGTAACGTCCGGCACCATCGAGCTGGACGGGATCGATGTCACGGACATACCCCCAGCCAAGCTGCGCGATCTGCGCGGTCGCGTCGTATCGATGATATTCCAGGATCCGCTGTCGGCCCTCAACCCGCTCATGACTGTCGGCGCGCAGGTCGAAGAGGTCATGGCGGCGCACAATGTGGGATCGCCACAATCGCGTCGCGACAGGGCGCTCGCCCTGTTGACCGAGGTGGGACTCCCCGACCCGGAAGTCATGTATCACCAATATCCGTTCCGTCTGTCAGGCGGCCAGCGACAGCGCGTCATGATCGCGATGGCGCTGGCACTCGAACCCACCATCCTGATTGCGGACGAGCCCACCACCGCTCTTGACGTGACGACGCAGGCGCAGATCCTGGAATTGATCCGTGAAATCCAGCGCCGCAAGGGAATGAGCGTGATGTTCATCACGCACGATTTCGGCGTTGTAGCCCAGATAGCGGACGATGTCGTGGTGATGGAAAAGGGCCACATCGTTGAACGCGGCACTGCACAGGAAGTACTTGAGTCGCCCAAGCATCCCTATACCCGCCAGCTCATCGCGGCCATTCCGCGGTTGAGGTACGAGGACCGCGACACCCCTGAAGCGACGAGTGGAACGTCGCGACTTCTGCAAGTCGAAGGCCTTATGAAAACCTATCGGACCGCCCGCGGCCTCTTTCAACGACCGCGAGTGGTGAAGGCCGTGAACGATGTGTCCTTCGAACTTGCGCACGGACGAACGCTTGGCATCGTCGGCGAAAGCGGATCGGGAAAATCCTCGCTGGGCCGGGTACTCATCAAGCTGCTGGACAACGACGGCGGGACAATCCTGTTCGAGGGCCGCGACATCGCAGCACTTTCCGAACGCGAGTTTCGGCCGCTGAGAGCGCAGGTCCAGATGATCTTCCAGGACCCTTTCGCGTCTCTCAATCCGCGGGCAACGATCGGGCACAGCCTGACGGTCGGGCCCATCGCGCACGGGATGTCGCGGGACGCGGCGCGCACCGATGCGATGGCGCTGCTTGAACATGTCGGCCTCGACCCCGGTGCATACGACCGTTATCCGCACGAGTTTTCCGGCGGCCAGAGACAGCGTGTGGGGATCGCGCGTGCGCTGATGTTCAAACCAAAACTGCTGATCGCGGATGAGGCGGTATCGGCGCTCGACGTCTCGATCCAAGCCCAGATCCTGCAACTGCTCGATCAGATCCAGAAGGAAACCGGCGTGGCGATGATCTTCATCACCCACGACCTGCGCGTGGCAAGCCAGATCTGCGACGAGATAGCGGTGATGCAGAAAGGACGGATCGTGGAGCACGGGCCGCCCTCGCACATCTTCATGGCACCACAGGCGGACTATACGCGTGAACTGGTGGCCGCAATCCCCGGAAGGCGAGCAGGCCAAGCAGAAGCGGCGCAAACAGGTGCAAAGCAATGACCGAACCTGCTAACCGAGGCCGTGTCAGGCGGCGCGACGTCTTGACGGCACTGGCGATCGGGGCCGGCGGCCTTGTCGCTTACAACCTGCTGGGCAAGCCTGGAACCGAAACGGAGCAATCGAACTCCCCTGCCAACGGTTCGTCCGTGAATGGGCGCAACAAGGTCGTCGTCGGGTTGTCCCAGGAACCGACCGTGTTCAATCCACTGATGGTCCACACCGAGCCGGACGACGGCGTGCTTTTTTCCATGTTCGACGCACTCGTCCGCATGGACCCCAAAGGGATCGTGAGGCCCAATCTCGCGGTCGAGGTTCCCAGTCTCGAGAACGGCGGAATTTCCCAAGACGGACTCAACTGGCGGGTCCGCCTTCGCGACGACGTTCGCTGGCACGACGGCAGGCCGTTCACCGCCGAAGATGTCAAGTTCACTCTCGAACTCATCACGAATCCCGATTTTCGCGCCTGGCGTACGGCCGGTCATACGCTCGTGCGCGATATTACCGTGATTTCGCCGACGGAATTGACGTGGCGGATGGAGCAACCCTTCGCCCCTTACCTCTCCTTCCTGACGGAAACCTTCATCGTGCCCCGACATATGTTGGAAGGTGAGGCAGATCCCAATGCCGCCCCGTTCAACCAGGCACCTGTCGGCACTGGAGCCTTCAAATGGGGCAACCGGGTTCCCGGCGACCATCTGGAACTGGTCGCGAACCCCGATTACTTCGGCGATGGGCCTTATATCGACCGGCTGATCTTCAAATACATTCCCGACGTCACCGTGCTTTATACGCAGTTCAAGAGCGGTAGCGTTGACCTTGTCGGTCAGGTCTACATCAGTCCGGACAATTACGAGGAAGCTCGCAGGTTGCCCGGCAAGGTGGTTGAACCCGTCCTCGCTTCTTCGGTCGAATCTTTCTACCTCAATCTCGGACGGCCCCAGTTCAAGGAACTGGCTGTTCGCCAGGCACTATTTGCGGCGCTGGATCGCGAAGCGATCGTCGGTTCGCTGTATCACGGCGTGCCGGTTGTGACTGAGACGTTCATGCCGCAACAATCCTTTTATTATAATCCCGACCTGCCAAAACAGGAATACGATCCAGGCAAGGCCCGCCGCATTCTCGACGACGCAGGGTGGGTACCGGGTGACGATGGCATTCGCGTGAAGAACGGGGTGCGCCTGGCATTCGAGAACTCGACGACGTCGGGCGATCACCTTCGCGAAATGGTGCAACAATACCTGCAGCAGACCTTTCGCGAGATCGGCGCGGAAATGACTATCGCGAACTTGCCGCCTGCGGTCATGTGGGGTGATTTCTGGACGCAGTCGCGGTTCGATTCCGTGATAGTGGGAAGCACCTACCTGATCGGCGCGGACCCGGACGTGACCAATCGCCTGCACAGCAAGTCGATCGTCATCCAGGGCGGCAGCGGATCGAACAATGCGCAATACGTCAACAAAGAGGTCGATGCGCTGCTGGAAAAGGGCGCGCAGACCTTCGATCCGGAAGAGCGACGGGCCATCTATTTCCGCATTCAGGAAATCGTGCGCCACGACCTGCCCCTGCTGCCGATGTTCCAGTACAAGAACGTCTTCGGGCGAAGCGCTGAGATCAAGGGCTTCGAAGCGAACAGCAACACGCGCACCGAATCCTGGAACGCCGCCAGTTGGTACCTGGCCGACGGTCGAAAGAAACCGAAGTCTGACCGAAACCGGCCCCGAACTTCGCGGTCAAGTTCGCTTTCACGCGCGATGGAGAGCTGAATGCTGCGTTTCCTGCTCAATCGCATCACGCAAATCGTCGTCCTTCTGATCATCGTCTCGATAATCGGATTCTTTATTCTCAATCTCATTCCCGGCGGACCGCTTGCGCAATATGCGCTCGATCCGGGTATGACGCAGGACGACATCGAACGCCTCAAGGAACAGTTGGGCCTCAATCGCCCGATCTATGTGCAGTACCTGGACTGGGCCTGGCGGCTGGTACGGGGAGACTGGGGGCACTCTTTCCGCGATGGTGCTCCGGTCCTGGACGTGATCGGCGGGCATATGTTCGCAACACTGCTGTTGATGGGCACCTCGACCGCGATCGCCATTGCGATCGGCACATGGGTTGGCATTCGCGGGGCAACGCACCGCTATTCCACTTTCGATCATGTTGCGACGATCGGCGCCATGATCGCGCTGTCGATTCCGACCTTTTGGTTCGGCCTGGTCGGCATCTACATCTTTTCGCTGCAACTCGGCTGGTTGCCCGCCGGCAACATGTACACGGTCGGCGAAGAATCTGCGCTTGATTACCTGCACCACCTGATCATGCCGAGCATCGTTCTGGCACTCGTGCACATCGCAGTGTGGAGCCGTTACATGCGAACTGCCACGCTCGATGTCATCAATCAGGATTTCGTCAAGACAGCCCGCGCAAAGGGCCTGAGTGAACGCAGGATCCTGATGAAACACGTAGTGGGCAACGCGCTTTTGCCGATGATCACCCTGGCAGGTATGCAGCTTCCCTCGCTCCTTACCGGCGCACTGGTAACCGAGACCGTGTTCACGTGGCCCGGAATGGGGCGTCTGTTTCTCGATAGCATCAGCTACGGCGACTACCCGGTCGTGATGGGACTCCTGATGTTTTCAGCCATCCTCGTCATTTTCGGCAACCTGCTTGCGGATATTGCCGTCGCTATCGTCGATCCCCGGATTCGCCTGAGTTGAGCGCGCAAGCCCATGCCTCAAAGGAGACAGCCCAAATGACTGCTGTTGCAGCAAATCCTGGACAGGGCCGTTGGTGGCGGAACCGGGCCGTCCGCCGGTTCGCGAACCATCGCCTGGCGCTACTGGGCTTCACGATGATCAGCCTTTTGACGATAACCTGCTTCATCGGCCCCTACTTCCTGCCGCATGACCCGCTCTATATCGACCTGAGTGTGCGTTTCACCCCGCCTCTGGTCGATGGCTACTACTTCGGGACTGATCCGTTGGGTCGCGACATCGCTGCACGCCTGCTCATGGCGGGCAGCGTCTCCCTGCTCGTCGCCTTTTCCGCCATGCTTATGTCGATCATGCTCGGAACGCTCGTCGGCCTGATCGCCGGCTATCGCGGCGGGTGGGTCGCGGCGGTGCTGATGCGCACCGTCGATGGCTTCCTGGCCTTTCCCTCCATATTCCTGCTGCTCGCACTCGCCGCGGCGCTGAAGCCTACGCCCATGATGGTCACCATCATTATCGCCATAACCGGGTGGATGGAGGTAGCGCGTATCGTCGAGGCAGAAGTTCGGTCATTGCGGGAACGGGAGTTCGTGCAGGCCGGTCGTATGCTCGGGCTGAGCGGAGCGCATATCATGTTCCGCGAAATACTGCCAAACGCGATGGGTCCGATCATCGTTGCTGCCACCCTCACCGTTGCACGCGCTATCCTCCTCGAAGCTTACATCAGCTTCCTTGGATACGGGATCCAGCCACCGCTGCCCAGTTGGGGCAACATGCTGGGCGGGGCGCAGCAATACCTCGCGAGCGCGCCGTGGCTCGCGATCATTCCCGGGCTGGCCATCACCATCGCCGTCACCAGCTTCAACTTCGTCGGCGACGGGCTGCGCGACGCGCTCGACGTGCGTGACGACCGTCTCTGAAGTCGGCAAATGGGGCTGCGTCACGCAGGCCCATGACATTGGAATGAATAGGCAAAGTATGAACGGTTCCACTCCTGACTCCTCCACGCCGGCACCGCCAGAGTGCGAAGTCGTGCCGTTGACCCCCGAACATCTGCCCCAGGCACTTGCCTTGTCGCAGGCGCTCGAATGGCCTTACCGGCTCGAGGATTGGGAAATCGCCCTGAGGCTTGGACGCGGCTTTGCCGTCGAAAGAGACGGAGAGTGCATCGGTACGGCGCTATGGTGGCCTTACGACCCCGATTACGCCTCTGCAGGCATGATTATCGTCGCGGAAAAGGCACAGCGGCAAGGCATAGGCGCCCGCCTTATGGACGCGTTGCTCGCTGATACTGCCGGGCGCACGATGATCCTGAATTCCACGGCCGAAGGACAGGTGCTGTATCGCCGTGTAGGCTTCGAGCCTTATGACATCGTCCACCAGCACCAGGCAGTTCTGATCGAGGCCCCCGCGATCGATGCGTCGGTGCCGCTGCGTCCGGCTACTTCCTTGGACCGGGACGCACTGATGGCCCTGGACAGGGCTGGCTCGGGGATGGGCCGGGACAATCTTGTCGGTACACTGAGCGAGGGCGGCGATGTGCTGGTGGTCGCGCGCAAGGCAGGTTTGACGGGCTATGCGATCGTGCGTCGATGGGGCCGCGGCGTCGTCATCGGACCGGTAATTGCGCACGATGCGACCGATGCGAAAGCCCTGATTGCAGCTCTGGCGGCGCGCCATGTCGGAACCTTCGTGCGGATAGACGTGACGGAAAGCTGCAAGCTCAGTCCATGGCTGGAAACTCTCGGGTTGCCTCAGGTTGGCCGCGTGGTTTCCATGTCGCGCGGAAAGCCTCCGCAAGCCAAGCCGGGCACGACGCTGTTCGCCCTATCCAACCAATCGCTAGGCTGAAGCGGGCGGCCTCGCAGTTCGCCCCAGCCCCGATCGCTGATGGTACTGCCATTCGCATCCCGGCATGTATTTCTACGAGATTTGCCGGGAGAGACCCCTTAGCGGTTATGCCACGGCACTTACACAATGCCCTGAGTTGCCAGCCGCGCAATCTCGTCGGGCTCCATGCCCAGTAACCCGCCATAGATCTCCTCATTATCCTGCCCAGGATGCGCAGGGGCAGGGCGTCGGATCGATGAGGGCGTTTTGGAAAACTTCGGAAACGCATTCTGCATCCTGATCTTGCCGCGTTCCTGCGTTTCCACTTCCACAATCGCCTTGCGGGCAGCGAAATGCGGGTCGGCCAGCATGTCGGCCGCGGTATAGACGCGTCCCGCCGGGATCGAGTGCTCGATCATCAGCGCATCGACTTCCTCGATGGTATGCCCGGATGTCCATGCATTGATCAGACTATCCAGCTCTGTCTGGTTCCTGCCGCGTGCCAGGTGCGTGGCGTACCTTTCGTCTTCGGCCAGTTCGGGTTGCCCCATCGCCCTGGCGAGCCGCACGAAGATTGCATCCTTGTTCGCGCCGATCATGAACGGCCCATCCCTGCATGTGTACACGTTCGAAGGCGCAATACCGGGCAGGATCGAACCCGAGCGTTCACGGATGATGCCGTTGTAGTCGTACTCGGCAACCAGCCCTTCCATCACCTGCAGCACCGCTTCGTATAGCGCGGTATCGATGACCTGCCCCTCACCGGTCCTGTCGCGGTGGTGCAGCGCCGCCAGAATACCCATGCACCCGTAAGTGGCGCAGAGCGTATCGCCGATGGAGATGCCCATGCGCGAAGGCGGACGATCCGGCTCGCCGACGACATACCGCCAGCCACCCATGGCCTCGCCGACACCGCCGAACCCAGCACGATCGGAATAGGGGCCGTCCTGCCCGTAACCGGACATACGCGCGATAATCAGACCCGGCTTTTCCTTGAGAAGGTCATCGGGTGCCAGCCCCCACTTCTCCAGCGTACCGGGCTTGAAGTTCTCGACCAGCACGTCGGCGGTCAGTATCAGCCTGCGTGCCAGTGCCTGACCTTCCGGAACACGCAGGTTGCACGTCACGGAGCGCTTGTTGCGGGCAATGACTTCCCACTGGACCTTTTCTTCGCCCTGCCCCCATTCGCGCATGGGATCGCCCTTGCCCGGCGGCTCGACCTTGATGACATCGGCACCGAGGTCGCCGAGGAGCTGACCGCAGAAGGGACCTGCCAGAAGCTGGCCCAGCTCGACCACGCGAATGCCGGCGATGGAGCCGGGATTGCCCGGTATCATTGCATCGCCTCCGTCATGCTGCGGTTACGCCATACCGGTTGAACCGGTGCAGCAAGGCCCGTTTCTTCCTCACAGCGCTGTCGCAGTTCCTCGATCGACGGACCGAAATTGAAGATCTGGCCCGGCTCTCGCTGGCCGCGCATCGTATCGCGCAAACGCGCCGTCGCTTCGGCCTCGACTGCCCCCGTGCCGTCGGCGACAACGCCGTAGGCGCGTGCGCCGTCCACGCTCACCAGACCCTCGCGGATTTCTCGTGCGACAACTGCGGGATCGCGTTCGAGCGGATCGCCCCAGCCACCACCGCCCCAGGTGATGAAATGGAGCTGGTCTCCTTCCTGCACTTTCACTTCATCGACCTTGTTACCGATGATCTCGGTGCTTCCGTCGGCGCGTTCGAGTATCTTGCGGGCGCGTTTGCCCGGCTGGCCGCCATTCACGCCCCAAGGCGGAACGAACCAGCGATCGTCGTGGATGGCAATTTGGCCATCGGCAAGGAATCGGTATGTCATGTGAATGCCGTTACCACCGCGATGCAGACCGGCGCCACCACTGTCAGGCTCGGTTTCGTAACGTTCGATGCGCAGCGGAAAATAGCGCTCGAGGAACTCGTTCGGCACGTTGGTGAAGCCCGGCCAGAGCGAATGCCCGTCCGGCCCATCGCCCAGCGGCCTGCCCGGGATGCCCCCGAAGCCGATCTGGAACAGCTGGAACCATTCGCCATCCCGACCCGTTCGATTGTCCCAGCCCGAATAGAACAGGTGCGGGGATGAGCTGAAGCCTGCGGCATTGAGGAATTCCGGGGTCTTCTGCCCCAGCAACCCACCGAGAATGTCGAAAATCCGCCCGAGCGCATGGGTGCGACCCGACAGGGCTGCGGGGAATTTCGGTTTCAGCAAGGAACCTTCGGGAATGCGGACTTCGATCAGATCGTAGAACCCGTCATTGAACAGGATCTGCGGGTCGAAGACCATGATCATGTAGATGCCGAAGAACATCTTGAACATGTTTTCGTTGAGATAGAAATTGATCGAGGCCGCGCTCTGCGGATCGGTACCCTCGAAGTCGAGGATGACCCTGTCCCCCTCGCGCCACATGGTGCACTTGATCCGGTAAGGGCCATATCCCAAGCCGTCGTCGCACACATAATCCTCGAAGCTGACCGGCTCTTCCGCCACGGCCTGCGCTATCAGTGCCTTCATCGCCCGATGGTTGCGCTTGAGCAGGTCCTGCGTCGCCGAGATGAACACGTCATCGCCGAAGCGATCGGCAATCTCGATAACTCGGCGCGCGGCCACACGGCATGAAGCGATGATCGCATTGAGGTCTGCCTGGCACCAGTCCGGCTTGCGGGTCTGGTGCATGACCAGCTTCACCAGGTCCTCATTGTATTCGCCCCTGCGCCATATCTTCACCGGGGGAATGCGCACGCCTTCCTCGAAGATCGATCCGGCATCGATCGGCATGGACCCCACGACCTTGCCGCCGATATCCGACTGGTGCCCGAACATGGCAGTCCAGGCCAGGAGTCGCCCATCCTTGAAGACCGGCAAGAGGACCAACCAGTCGTTCGAGTGACTGATGGCCCCATCGCAGCTGTAAGGATCGGACAGGAAGATCATGTCGCCGTCCTCAAGCGTCCCGTCATAGGACTTGAGGAAACCGTCGATGAAACTGCCGAACTGGCCGACGATCATCTTGCCGTCGGGGTCTGCGATCAGCGGGAAGGCATCACCCTGTTCGCGTATACCGGGCGACATGGCCGTGCGCACGAGTGTGGCATCCATTTCGATCCGGGCGTTGCGCAGGGCGTTCTCGATTATGTCCAACGTCACCGGATCGATGGCGACATTCTCGAAGGCCCTCGGGTTTTCCTGGATGATCCTGGCAGGCATAGGTTCACTCCTCAGGCGGGATTGATCAGAATGTTGCCGACGGCGTCGATCGTGCCGACACAGCCGCTTTCGATCAGCGTGGTCGAGTCCATTTCCGTGACGATGGCCGGACCGGAAATCGTATCGCCCTGGCGCAGGCGCGCGCGGTCGTAGATAATGGCTTTCTGCTCGCGCCCGTCCATCCACAAGGTGTGATCACGGATCTTCGCCGCGGCGGGATTGCCGTCACCCCTGGGCAATTCTGCCGCGGGCAATTGCGGCGCTTCACCCAGGGCGACCGCACGCAGGTTCACGATCTCCTGCGGCGTATCCATGTTGAAGGTGAAAAGGCGATGGTGTTCCTCGTCGAAGCGCTTGAGGATCCCTTCGATGCCTTCCGAACGCAGCGTGGCCTGATCGATGGTGAGCGGCACTTCGAAGGCTTGCCCGGCATAGCGCACATCGACTTCGAAAGCGCTTGAGATCTCGCTTTCGGGAATGCCGTCCCCGATCAGCTCGGAGCGCGTCTGGGCGGCCATTTCATCGAGAATCGTTACCAGTTCCTCGATGTCGGTATCTCCGGCAAGGCGGCTGAAACTGCGGGCGGTTTCGGTCCGCATCCGGGTAGTGGCATCGCCCAGAGCGCACAGGACGCCCGGGGATACCGGAGAAATTGCCGGCCAGCTTCCCATCAGCTTCGCCACGGCATTGACATGGAGCGGACCGGCACCGCCGAAGCCCATCAGCGCGAAATGGCGCGGGTCATAGCCTTGCTGGACGCTGATCATGCGCAGCGCGCCGAACATGTTTTCGTTGACGATGTCGATAATGCCGCGCGCCGCGTCCATCAACTCGATGCCAAGGGCATCGGCGACTTTCTGCACCGCGGCCTTAGCGCCTTCGCGGTCCAGCTTGAACGAACCGCCCAGAAGATCCTCGGGCAGATAGCCGAGCACGACATTGGCATCGGTAACGGTCGGCTGCACTCCGCCCTTTCCATAGGCTACCGGCCCCGGCATCGCGCCGGCCGATTGCGGGCCGACACGCAGCGCCCCGGTCAGTTCGGGAACATAGGCGATCGAACCGCCGCCTGCGCCCACCGTCTTCACGTCCAGCGAGGATGCGCGCACCGACAAGTGCCCCACATCGGTCGTGCGCACGCGCCGCGGCTCGAGATTCTCGACCAGTGCCACATCGGTCGAGGTTCCCCCGACGTCGAGGGTGAGGATATTCTTCAGGCCCGCATTCTTGGCGACCCACAGTGCCCCGGTTACGCCACCGGCCGGGCCGGACATGAGGATACTGACCGGCTGTTCTTCCGCCTTTTGCGAACTCATCAAGCCGCCGTCGGAGCGCAGCAGGGACAACTTGCCCTTCACCTTGGCGGCAGAAAGCTTGTCGCGCAGGCTGGAGACGTACTTGCTCACAACCGGTCGGACCGAGGCGTTGGCAACCGTCGTCAGGGTCCGTTCGTACTCCTGCATTTCGGGCAGCACTTCATGGCTGAGCGAGATCGGAATGTCGGGCATCATCTCATGCGCAATCTCGCCGATCCGCGTTTCGTGAGCGCCGTTGACGTAGGCATTGATCAAACTGACGGTGATCGCCTCCACACCGCTGTCTCGCAAACCGGCCAGCTTCTCGCGGATCTCACTTTCGTCGAGCGGCCTGATCTCTACGCCGTCGGCATCCATGCGCCCCTTGACGGTAACGGTGTCTTCAAGGGCAGCGAGAGGCTGAGGCTTGGGCCAGACGATCCACGCGGCCAGCCCACCGGGCACGAAACTGCGCCCGATCTGCATGATGTCGCGAAAGCCTTCGGTCGTAATCAGGCCGACGCGTGCGCCCTTGCCTTCCAGCACCGCATTGGTGGCTACGGTCGTGCCATGAAGGAAGTATTCGATCTGGCCGGGATCGACACCCGCCGCGCGGGTGATCGCTTCTACCCCGGCAAGAATGCCCTCCGAACTGTCGCTAGGTGTCGAGGGCGTCTTGTGCCGCCAGAAGTGGCCCGTTTCGTTGTCGAAAAGAAGCAAGTCGGTAAAGGTTCCGCCAACATCGACGCCCAGCCGATAGCGCATCAGGCAAGCTCCTTGGGTTGTTCATCATGCGGAGGAAAAAGCCGCGCCTTGGCCACCATGGCGGGAAGCTGCTTTTCCATGACGGAGGCCAGCCATCCGTTCGTCTCGATCAGGGTCTCGAGATCGAGACCTGTCGATATCCCGGCCCTTTCGAGCATATAGACGACATCCTCGGTCGCGACGTTACCGGCTGCACCCGGTGCGAAAGGGCACCCGCCCAACCCGCCGATCGATGCGTCGACGATACGGGCGCCTGCCTCGATGGCGGCCCAGACATTCGCGAGGCCAGTGCCGCGGGTATTGTGGAAATGGACGCGCACCGGAAGCGGATCGACGAGCTTGCCAATCCGCGCCACGAGCCGTGCGACATGTGCCGGATTGGCGACGCCAATGGTGTCGGCCAGGCAGATTTCCGTGGGGTTCGCCTCGGCAATAGCCTGCGCCATGGCGATCACCCGATCTTCAGCGACTTCGCCTTCGAACGGACAGCCGAAACTGGCAGCAATCGTGGCTTGCCCCGTCAAACCGGCCGCCTTCGCCGCCGCGATGATGGTGCGGCACGCTTCTACCGAGCCATCGCTGGTCTGTCCCTGGTTGGCCATCGCGAAGCGGTCGGTCGCCACGGCAACCGCGCCAAGCTGGTCGATCCGACCCGTGGCGATGGCACGATCGGCACCGCGCTGGTTCATGACCAGTCCGATATAGGTCACATCGTCGCGCTCGGGCAGACCTGCGCAAACCTCCTCCGCGTCGGCCATCTGGGGAACGGCACGCGGGTTGACGAAGCTGGTCGCCTCGATGCGGCGCGAGCCTGCCGCGATGGCCCGCTCAATCAACGCCAGCTTGTCTGCGGCAGAGACCTGGTGCTTCTCGTTCTGGAGCCCGTCACGCGGACCGACTTCGACCATTTCAATCGATTTTGTATACATCACTCGGCAGCCTCTACCAGCGCGTCAGTCGAAAGCGCGCTCTTGTGGGCATCGGCGTAAGCGTGGAATGCACGCCGCACATGGGCCGCCATGACGGCCTCCGCCCATCCCCCATCGCCCCTTTCGAATGCCGCGATCAACTCGTCATGCTCATGGTGCGAGCGCATCAGTTCCTCACGGCCGTACTGGTGCGCCGTGCGCCACACGACCGGCTGCTCGATCAGCGTGGCCAGCAGCGCCGCCAGTCGAGGCGAATCGGCCGCTTGAAGGATGATCGCGTGAAACTCCCGGTTGCCGTCCAGGAACCCCCCGACATCGGGCACCTCGGCGCAAATCGCCTGTTTAATGGCGTTATTGCAGGCACGAAGCCGTTTCACCGTCTGCGCATCGATCTTCTCGGCAGCGCGGCGCGCGACCATGCTTTCCAGGACTGCCCGCAAGTCGAAAGCCTCTGCCACGTCGTCCAGCGACCAGTCCGCCACGTACATACGCTGGGTGGCGCTGCGCTTGACGAGAAGCTCCGCTTCCAATCGCCGTAGAGCCTCCCGAACCGGAGTGCGCGACACGCCGCAACGCTCCGCCAGAACCTCCTCGACGAGATGCGCGCCCGAAGGAAGCTCGCCGGAAAGGATCATTTCGCGGACTTGTGCGTATGCCCGGTCCGAGGCGCGTGACATGCAGACTCCCAAATCACTTGACCTACCCAGTTTGTATACAATACAACTCTCATCACGCAAATTGCAAGTTCCTTGAGGTGCCAGAACTACGCTCGATTACGAACCAACAGGGGGTCCGTTCATGCGTCCGATCAATCTGCTGCTTTCCACCTCCGTCGCCAGCCTCGCTCTGATGAGTATGCCGGCCCTCGCACAAGACAGTGCGAACGACACAAGCGCGAACAGCACCGGCGAGACGATCATCGTCACCGCACGCCGCGTGAACGAACGCCTTCAGGACGTACCGGCATCGGTTTCGGTTCTCACGGCAGCCGACCTGGCCAAGACCGGCGCCGAAAAGGCGCAGGACTTCGTATCCCTCACGCCGGGCGTGACGATCGTCACGGGAACCGCGGAAGCAGGCGACACCCAGATCAACATTCGCGGCATCAATGGCGCGCGCGATGCCGAAAGCTCGGTTGCACTGGTCGTCGACGGCATTCTCAAGACGAACACCGCGCAGCTCAACCAGCAACAGGGCACGCTGCAGCAGGTGGAAATCCTCAAAGGTCCGCAGGGTGCGCTCTACGGTCGCAACGCGGCGGCTGGCGCCATCGTGATCCAGACGCTCAAGCCCGATGACTATTTTAAGGGTGGTGCACGCGCTTCCTATGGTGAGAACAACACCTGGTCTGCGACCGCCTATGTCGCAGGACCGATAACAAGCAACATCGGCGCAGTGCTCTCCGGCTACTACGCAAAGACGGACGGCTTCTTCAAGAATATCCTCACGAACAATTCGCACACCATCGACGACAAGGAAGACTGGTCGGTCGACGGGCGCATCTTGGTCGGCCGCGATACGGCAACCCAGTTGGATATCAAGGCGCGCTACGGCGAATTCCACGGCGCCTCACTGCCGTTCAACGCGGCCTTCCACCTGCCGGGCTTCGCTGCGGTTAACCCGGCCTTCAACGAAGACGTGAACAAGCATCCGTTCAATTTCTACAACAACATCCGCGCAACCAACGACCAGTCGAGCTTCGATGTCTCCGCCAAGATCGATCATGACTTCGGCGATATCAAACTGGTCGCCTGGGCCCTCTATTCGGACATCAAGCAGGATCTGGTCGCAGATGGCACATCTGCGGACTTCGCGCGCTATACCAATGCCGTCGACCCGGCAGTGGCTTCTTCGGTCGCGTCCTGCTTCAGCTCCACCGCCGCCCTCACCGGGTTTCCGGTCAACCAGCCGGGCTTCATCGGGTCGACCCCGATCCCCTTCATCTTCGATCCCGCGAACGGATCGACTTTCGGCCCCTATAGCCCGACCACTTGCGATGGTACGCAGTACCAGGTGCGCAACCAGAAAGACGTAAGCGGCGAGATCCGCCTGATGTCAGACAACGGCAGCCCACTGCAATGGCAGGTCGGCGGCTACTTCCTGCACATCGACCGCAAGGTCGGGGTCAGCCTCGGCGCCGACAACGGCAATGGCGTAATCAAACAGCTCTACAATGCGCCCGACTCGGACAATCCGACGTCGCTGCTGCTCGCCGACAAGTTCAAGACCGACGTCTATGCCGCATTCGGTTCGCTAGAGTGGAAGCCGGCCGATCAGCTGCGGGCCGGGCTTGCGCTGCGCTACGATGTCGAGAAGCGCAAGTCGTCCTCGCTCGTACCAGACGCAACCGATCCCTTCACCGGCGGACCGATCAACCCAGGCCAGGCTTTCGGCCCGCTGACGCCGCAATCGGCGACCTTCAAGCAACTGCAACCCAAGGTCACGGTTAACTGGGAACCGACCCCGGATATCAACCTCTATGCCAACTGGGGCATCGGCTTCAAATCGGGAGGCTTCAACAATCAGGGATCGGCCGCCCTGATCGACCAGAACTTCAACGCCTTCATCAATGCCGATGTGACAATCAGGGACCAGTACGACAAGGAATGGTCGAGCGCGTGGGAAGCGGGCGTCAAGGCGCAGTTCCTCGACAATCGCCTGACCTTCGACCTCGCAGGATATTATACACGCGTCCACGACATGCAGTTCTTCGAATTCTTCGTCGGCAGCTTCGGCCTGCTGCGCGTGGTTTCGAACATCGATCTGGTCGAGATAAAGGGCGCGGAACTGAACGTCACGGCCAAGGTCCTGCCGACGTGGAAGTTCTACGGCTCGCTCAACGTCACCGATAGCAAGATCAAGAAGAACAGCTCACGCACCTATACGGTGGGCAACAAGTCGCCCTACACCGCCGACTATACGATCAACCTCGGAACCGAAATCAATGCCCCGCTCAACGACACTCTGAACGTACTTGTGAGAGCGGACTACCGCGTTACCGGCCCCACGTGGTTCAGCACGGTGCAGGACCAGACCCGGCCGACGCTGTTCTCCGGCCTCTTGCCTATCTCGGCACTGGGACTTCCGGCAGCGGTTGGCGATGCGAATTACTCGACAGCCAAGCGCGACGCGTTCGGCGTCCTCAACTTGCGCGCGGGGATTCAATCCGACCGCTTCAGCATCGCCGTCTTCGCGGACAATATGCTGAACCGCAAATACCTTGCCGAAGTCATCCCCGCGATCGAGTTCGGCGGATCGTTCATTTCGCCTGGAGCGCGCCGGGTCGTCGGCGTCGAGGCTGGTTTCAACTTCTGAGGAGATGCGCGCCGGCTGGCTCGTGACGGGAAAGCGGGCCGGCAGGCACGTCATTGCGCCTCTCCAGAACCCGGATAGGTCTCAACCAACGATATGAACGAGTGGATGGCGATCTTCCCTATCGCTGGCATGCGGGGCTCGAATGGCTTCTCATAGCCTGCAAAAGGGGTCGTGCCTTCCATCGAGACCGAGATGAACAGGGCTATGCATTCACGATCCTCCTGACCAAGGTCGGGCCGCATTTCGCCGATAATCTCGATCAGAGGCGCGCGGGCCCTTCGATAGAGATCCTGGACGCGGGCGAGGACGAAAGGATCGTGGTTGGAAAGGGCCCATAATTCGGGGAATATCCGCGTGGTCTTCTTCGTGCGAATGTCCTCAAGGATCAACTTGCACATATCGGTGAGGCGCTCGCGCGGATCAACGCCGGGCCGATGTGATATCTGTTCGAAGGCAAGCTCGTAGCTGCTGATCACGGCGTCCAGCAATTCGCGCACCAGATCTTCACGGGTGGGAAAGTGGTATGTCAGGTTCCCGAACTTCATACCGCACTCGGTCGCGACTCGGCGCATACTCATGGCCCGGTACCCTTCGTCGACCAGGATCTGAAGCGCTGACCTCAAGATTTCCTCACGCGTCTCATGCCCCTTGGTGTAGCCACCCTGACGAGGCGGGAAGGCCAGATCCTCAACTGTAATCGCCAATTTATGGTCTTTGCTCATGCAGTTATTCCCGATTCCGGCAGTTGATCGAATACACGCAACCGGACAGATTTAGGTCACTTGACAGAATTTGTCAAAGAGGAGCACTATTCGAGCAACACAGAGCATGAGCTCGTATTTGAGGGGGGTTGAATAAATGCGCCTGACGCATGCCTCGATTGCACTTGGCTTAATGTCGCTGACGCCCTCGACCGGCGCATTCGCCGCGGAATCGGCCCAGTTCACAAAGCCTTTGCCTGACGAAGAGATCCCCAGCGTTCAGTCATTACCGGCCCAGTATCCGAAAGACTGGGTGCTGATTCAGGACTTTCACTTCAATGCCCTTATCGATGGGCGCCTGGCAATTGTCGACACCAAATCGCCCGACTTGCCACTCAAGGGCACCTTGCGGGCCGCTCAGTTCGCCAACGTCTTGTATTCACGCACGAATAACGAGATTTACACCTCCGAAACCTTCTATTCGCGACTGACCAGAGGTGAACGCACTGATGCGATTACAATCTGGGATACGGCCACGTTGCAACCGAAAGGGGAGATTATCCTGCCCGGCGGCAAGCGCCAGCAGTCGGTGACCTACACCGGGGTCTTCCAGTTCACCAATGCCGAAAAGTGGGCGCTTGTCGCAAACTTCACGCCGGCGCAGTCGATCACGGTCGTCGATCTCGACGGCAGGAAGGTGCTGGGAGAAATCGATCTTCCCGGGTGCACGCATATCTATCCCACCGGTAGCCGCGGTTTCAGCAGCCTGTGCGCCGACGGTTCGATGATTTCGATCACTCTTGACGAACAGGGCAGCGTTGCCAGCTCAAAGACAATCGCCAGCGTGCAGGACATCGACAAGCAGCCGCTTTTCGGAATGCCGGCGATGGTGGGACGCACGGCCTGGTTCGTCAGTTACTACGGTGAACTGCGTGGATTCGATCTGTCGGGCAACGTTGCCCGACCGACCGGCTCGACCAATGTCGGCACGGCTCCGGGCGGCGATCCGCAGTGGCGTCCCGGCGGCTGGCAGGTCATCTCCAGCGATGCCAAGGGGCTGCTCTATGTCCTGATGAGCCCGCATGGCCGCGAAGGCAGCCACAAGGACGGCGGCACACAAGTCTGGGTGATCGATCCCGCGACCGGTACACAGATGCGCCGGATCGACCTTGAGGGCATGGCGACATCAATCGCCGTCACCCGCGAGGACCAGCCGCAACTTGTCATTGCCCGCCCCGATGGCGCGATCGCCGTGTTCGACGCTGCGACCGGAAAGCCGCTGCGCGATCTGGGCGCGACCGTTGCCTTCAACCCCCTCGTCATCATGCCGGTCCAGTGATGAGCGCACTGACACTCTTCCTCGCGCTCGTGCTCGCCGTATCGGCAGGGCACAAGTTCGCATCGCCGCAGCGCATGGCGCAGGCGACCGCACGGCTCACCGGCATGCCGGAGGCAACGGCAACCGCTGCAGCCTTCGCCGCCGCTGGACTTGAAGGGTTCGCGGCCCTCGCCCTCCTGCTCGAACCTACCCGCACTGGCGGCGCCATTGCCGCAACCGCACTGTGGTGCGGCTATGGCGCCCTCCTTTTGGGCCGTCGCGGCCAGACGCTCGATTGCGGCTGCGACCTCTCGCAGCGGGCCAAGCGGATCGGAGCTTCTGCGATCTGCCGCCCCTTTTTCCTGGCAGGCCTGGCGCTCTTCGCCCTCGCCGCGCCCGTTCCCTTCCTCTGGACCGTCGATGCCCCGTTTGCTGCCTTCGCCCTACTGGCGCTGTGGTTTGCCTCGGCCGAACTCGGCGCGCTCCCTCTTAATGCAAGGACCCGGTGATGATCCTGACGTCGCAAATCCTGCTTTGGGCCGTTGTAATCGTGCTCGCCGTCATGGTCGGGGCCCTGGCCCGACAGGTCGGAATCCTCCATGAACGCATCGCCCCTGCCGGTGCCCTGACACTGCACCAGAAGGTTTCCGTGGGGGAAGTCCCGACCGCGCTGACCCTGCAGGCCGTCGATGGCAGCGCTGTCACGGTCGGTGGCAAGCGGCAAGGCAAGAGCCAGCTGGTGTTCTTCGCCGCCCCCGACTGCCCGATGTGCAAGTCGCTGCTGCCGGTGCTGCGCTCCGCCGCCCGTGCCGAAAGGGATTGGCTCGACGTCGTGCTGGCAGGAGACGGCGATGCGGGCGCCTATGGCCGCATGGCTTCCGAGCACGGCCTGGCCGGAACGCCGATGGTCCTTTCCGAAGCTCTCGGCCGCTCCTTCGGTGTCTCTAAGCTGCCCTACGCCGTCCTTCTGGATGAGACCGGCCGCGTCGCATCGCTCGGCCTCGTGAACAGCCGGGAGCACCTTGAAAGCCTCTTCGAAGCCAAGGAACGCGGGGTCGCCTCGATCCAGGAATTCCTCGGCCGTCGCAACGGGAGCGCATGACGATGTCCGGTATCGACAAACTCACCGAGACCCTTTCCCGGCGCCTGGCCAAGGGCACCTCACGGCGCAGTTCTCTGGCCTGGCTCGGCGGGCTGGTGACGGGAACCGCAGCCCTGCCCCTGCTACCGGTTGCCCGTGCCGCAACGCCGCATGGCGGCGGAACCGGCCGCCCGCCTATCACCTCGGGCACCCCGCAGGATCCGGGCGACCGCGCATCGTGCGACTACTGGCGCTACTGCGCGATCGACGGCTTCCTGTGCAGCTGCTGCGGCGGCACTGTCTGTCCGTCGTCGAGACATT